>NZ_VWWK01000001.1:0-155867 GCF_011753035.1 Burkholderia sp. Ax-1720
GGCAACGGCGGCGCGCGTCCGCCGGGCCATGGCGCTCGCCCACTCGGCCAGGGCGGCAGGCCGCCGGGCGGGGGCGGCAACCGTCCCCCCGGCGGTGGTCGTGGCTAGCGCGGCGCGCCTGACGCGATAGCCAGGCGCGCATCGCCGAACCCGCCAATCGCTTGACGCATCGCACCAGACAACCCGGCTCCGGCCGGGTTTTTTTGCGGCCGTCGCTCGCCGGCCGTCGATGTCCTCGGCGTGACAGGACCTGTCATCACACGCCCAGGAAAACCCTGCGTTCGCTTTCCGTGACAAACGCCGGGTCGCTCACTATCATTGGATGGACCTTTTGTCCTTTGTGCCAATCGCGCGCCGGACATCGGCTGCCTGTCCCTCCGCGCATCACGCAAGCCTGGTTTCTTTTCTCAGACAATTAGTCATGCCTATCATTCGATCGATGCGCGTCCTCGACGTGCGCTTTCCGACTTCACGCCAGCTCGACGGCTCCGACGCGATGAATCCGGATCCCGATTATTCGGCCGCCTACGTCGTGCTCGAAACCGATCGCGACGGCCTGGAAGGGCACGGGCTGACCTTCACGATCGGCCGCGGCAACGAGATCTGCTGCGCGGCCATCGAGGCGATGCGCCATCTGGTGGTGGGTCTCGACCTGGACTGGATTCGCGAGGACATGGGCCGCTTCTGGCGCCACGTGACCTCGGACAGCCAACTGCGCTGGATCGGCCCGGACAAGGGGGCGATCCACCTAGCCACCGGCGCGGTGGTCAACGCCGCCTGGGACTTGTGGGCCAAGGCCGAGGGCAAGCCGCTGTGGCGCCTGGTGGCCGACATGACGCCCGAGCAATTCGTGCGCGCCATCGACTTTCGCTACCTGACCGATTGCCTGACGCAGGACGAGGCGCTGGCACTGCTGCGCAAGCAGGCGCCCGGCAAGGCCGAGCGGATCGCCACGCTCGAACGCGAGGGTTACGCCTGCTACACCACCTCGGCCGGCTGGCTCGGCTACAGCGACGACAAGCTGCGCCGGCTCTGCCATGAAGCGATCGACGCCGGCTTCAACCACGTGAAGCTGAAGGTGGGCGCGAACCTGGAGGACGACATCCGCCGCGTGACGATCGCGCGCGAGGTGATCGGCCCCGATCGCAAGCTGATGATCGACGCGAACCAGGTCTGGGAAGTGGACGAGGCGATCGACTGGGTGCGCGAGCTGGCCTTCGCCAAGCCCTGGTTCATCGAGGAACCCACCAGCCCCGACGACGTGGAAGGGCATCGCAAGATCCGCGAGGCGATCGGCCCGGTGCAGGTGGCCACCGGCGAGATGTGCCAGAACCGCGTGCTGTTCAAGCAGTTCATCGCGCGCGGCGCGATCGACGTGGTGCAGATCGATGCCTGCCGTCTCGGCGGCGTCAACGAGATCCTGGCGGTGATGCTGATGGCCGCGAAATACGGCTTGCCGGTATGCCCGCACGCGGGCGGCGTGGGCCTGTGCGAATACGTGCAGCACCTGGCGATGATCGACTACGTCGCGATCGCCGGCACGCGCGAGGGCCGCGTGATCGAGTATGTCGACCATCTTCACGAGCATTTCGTCGAGCCCTGCGTGGTGCGCGACGCGGCCTACATGCCGCCGAGCGCGCCCGGCTTCTCGATCGAGATGAAACCCGAATCGCTGGAGCAGTACCGGTTCCGAGGCTGAGGATACGGCCCGCCCATCGAGGCCGGCAGAACACGAACGACGGAGACGCGAAGTGGATTTGAATCTGCAGGACAGGGTCGTGATCGTGACCGGCGGCGCGTCGGGCATCGGCGCGGCGATTTCGATGCGGCTGGCCGGCGAGGGCGCGATTCCCGTGGTGTTCGCGCGCCAGGCGCCGGACGACGCGTTCTGGCAGGAACTCGTGGGCAAGCAGCCGCGCGCGGCCTTCTTCGCGGTCGAGCTGCAGGACGACGCGCAATGCCGCGAGGCGGTGGCGCAGGCCGTCGCCGGTTTCGGCCGCCTCGACGGCCTCGTCAACAACGCCGGCATCAACGACAGCATCGACCTCGACGCGGGGCGCGAGGCCTTCGTCGCCTCGCTCGAACGCAACCTGATCCACTACTACGTGATGGCGCATCACTGCGTGCCGCACCTGAAGGCGGCACGCGGCGCGATCGTCAACGTCTCGTCGAAGACGGCCGTCACCGGGCAGGGCAATACCAGCGGCTACTGCGCCTCGAAGGGCGCCCAGCTCTCGCTGACGCGCGAATGGGCGGTGGCGCTGCGCGAGGACGGCGTGCGCGTGAACGCGGTGATTCCGGCCGAGGTGATGACGCCGCTGTATCGCGACTGGATCGCCGGCTTCGACGATCCGCAAGCCAAGCTCGACGACATCGCCGGCAAGGTGCCGCTCGGCAGGCGCTTCACCACGGCCGGGGAGATCGCCGATACGGCCGTGTTCCTGTTGTCGGAGCGCGCCTCGCATACCACCGGCCAGTGGTTGTTCGTCGACGGCGGTTACACCCACCTCGATCGCGCGATCAGCTGAATGCAGCGGAACCCCGAACCCATGCCAACCGAATCGAACTCCGGCGCCGAACGCGCGCCCCTGATCGCGCTGAGCGGCATCAGCAAGCGCTTTCCCGGCGTGCTGGCGCTCGACGACTGCCGCTTCGACCTGCGCGCCGGCGAGGTGCATGCGCTGATGGGCGAGAACGGCGCCGGCAAGTCGACCCTGATGAAGATCCTGGCCGGCGTCTACCAGAAGGACGAGGGCGAGATCCGCATGGACGGCCGCGCGGTGGAGATCGCCGATCCGCGCACCGCGCAGGCGCTCGGCATCGGCATCATTCATCAGGAGCTGAACCTGATGAACCACCTGAGCGTGGCGCAGAACATCTTCATCGGCCGCGAGCCGCGCGGCCGCCTGGGCGTGTTCGTCGACGAGGAGCGGCTCAATCGCGACGCCGCGACGATCTTCGCGCGCATGCGCCTCGATCTCGATCCGCGCACGCCGGTGGGGCAACTGACGGTGGCGAAACAGCAGATGGTGGAGATCGCCAAGGCGCTGTCCTTCGACTCGCGCGTGCTGATCATGGACGAGCCCACCGCCGCGCTCAACAACGCCGAGATCGCCGAGCTGTTCCGCATCATCCGCGACCTGCTCGCCAACGGCGTGGGCATCGTCTACATCTCGCACAAGATGGACGAGCTGCGCCAGATCGCCGATCGCGTGACGGTGATGCGCGACGGCAAGTACGTGGCCACCGTGCCGATGGCCGGCACCTCGATGGACAGCATCATCTCGATGATGGTCGGCCGCCAGCTCGAAACGGAATCGCGCACGCCGCCCGATACCTCGGCCAACGAGGTCGCGCTGGAAGTGCGTGGCCTGTCGCGCGGCCGGGCGATCCGCGAGGTCGGCTTCACGCTGCGGCGCGGCGAGATCCTCGGCTTCGCCGGGCTGATGGGCGCGGGCCGCACGGAAGTGGCGCGCGCCGTGTTCGGCGCGGACCCGATCGACGCGGGCGAGATCCGCGTGCATGGCCGTGCGGTGACGATCCGCACGCCGGCCGACGCGGTGAAGTTCGGCATCGGCTACCTGTCCGAGGATCGCAAGCACTTCGGGCTCGCGGTCGGGCTGGACGTGCAGAACAACATCGCGCTGTCGAGCATGCGCCGCTTCCTGCGCCGCGGCCTGTTCCTCGACGCGCGCAAGATGCGCGACACCGCGCAGGGCTACGTGCGCCAACTGGCGATTCGCACGCCCTCGGTCACGCAGCCGGCGCGGCTGCTGTCGGGCGGCAACCAGCAGAAGATCGTGATCGCGAAATGGCTGCTGCGCGATTGCGACATCCTGTTTTTCGACGAGCCGACGCGCGGCATCGACGTCGGCGCCAAGAGCGAGATCTACAAGCTGCTCGATGCGCTGGCCGCCGCCGGCAAGGCGATCGTGATGATCTCCTCCGAACTGCCCGAGGTGCTGCGCATGAGCCACCGCATCCTGGTGATGTGCGAAGGCCGTGTCACGGGCGAGCTGAGCGCGGCCGAGGCCACGCAGGAAAAGATCATGCAGCTCGCCACGCAGCGCGAATCGACCGTCCTGTCCTGACCCAGCCGACCCAGACGCCCAAAGCCATCATGTCCAACGATACGCATCCCGTCCCGCCCCTCGCTTCCGGCGAGACGCCCGCCACCGCCTCCAGCCTGCGGGCCCGCTTCTTCAATCCGGCCGCGCGCCAGAAGCTGCTGGCCTTCGCCAGCCTGCTGCTGCTGATCGTGTTCTTCAGCATCGCCTCCTCGAACTTCCTGGAGGTCGACAACCTGGTGTCGATCCTGCAGGCGACCGCCGTGAACGGCGTGCTCGCGGTGGCCTGCACCTACGTGATCATCACCTCCGGCATCGACCTCTCGGTCGGCACCCTGATGACCTTCTGCGCGGTGATGGCCGGCGTGGTGCTGACCAACTGGGGCATGCCGCTGCCGCTCGGGATCCTGGCCGCGCTGCTGTTCGGCGCGCTGTCCGGCTGCGTGTCGGGCTTCGTGATCGCGAAGATGAAGGTGCCGCCCTTCATCGCCACGCTGGGCATGATGATGCTGCTCAAGGGCCTGTCGCTGGTGATCTCGGGCACGCGCCCGATCTACTTCAACGACACGCCCGGCTTTACCGCGATCGCGCAGGATTCGCTGATCGGCAACCTGATCCCGGCGCTGCCGATCCCCAACGCGGTGCTGATCCTGTTCCTGGTCGCGATCGGCGCCTCGATCGTGCTCAACAAGACCCTGTTCGGCCGCTACACCTTCGCGCTCGGCAGCAACGAGGAGGCGCTGCGGCTGTCGGGCGTGAACGTGGACGCCTGGAAGATCGCCGTCTATACCTTCAGCGGCGCGGTATGCGGGATCGCCGGGCTGCTGATCGCCTCGCGCCTCAATTCCGCCCAGCCGGCGCTCGGCCAGGGCTACGAGCTCGACGCGATCGCCGCCGTGGTGATCGGCGGCACCTCGCTGTCGGGCGGCGCGGGCAGCATCCTCGGCACCATCATCGGCGCGTTCATCATGAGCGTGCTGACCAACGGCCTGCGCATCATGTCGGTGGCGCAGGAGTGGCAGACCGTCGTGACGGGCGTGATCATCATCCTGGCCGTCTACGTCGACATCCTGCGTCGTCGGCGCCGCTGACGCGCGCGGGCATGCGCTTCACCGCCGGTTCCGGCCGGCATCCCACTCGATACGAAAAAAGGAGACGCGAAGTGATCAGGAGCAAGCTGTTGAATGCGGTGGTGGGCATGACGTTCGCGGTCGGCCTCGCGGCCGGCGCGCAGGCGCAGGAAACCTATATCCCGCTGATCTCGAAGGGCTTCCAGCATCAGTTCTGGCAGGCCGTGAAGGCCGGCGCGATGCAGGCCGCCGCCGACTACAAGGTGAAGGTGAGCTTCGAGGGGCCCGAGACCGAGGCGATGGTGGACAAGCAGATCGACATGCTGTCGGCCGCGATCGCCAAGAAGCCGGCCGCGCTCGGCTTCGCGGCGCTCGACAGCAAGGCCGCGCTGCCGCTGCTGAAGAAGGCCCAGGCCCAGAAGATCCCGGTGATCGCCTTCGACTCGGGCGTCGACAGCGACATCCCGGTCACCACCGCCGCCACCAACAACAAGGCCGCCGCGGCGCTGGCCGCCGACAAGCTCGCCTCGCTGATCGGCGACGAGGGCGAGGTGGCGGTGGTCGCGCACGACCAGACCAGCCGCACCGGCATCGACCGGCGCGACGGCTTCCTGGAGCGCATGAAGGCGGCGCACCCGAAGGTGCAGATCGTCACCGTGCAATACGGCGAGGGCGACCAGCTGAAGTCGACCGAGGTGACCAAGTCGATCCTGCAGGCCTATCCGAAGCTCAAGGGCCTGTTCGGCACCAATGAAGGCTCGGCGATCGGCGTGGTGAACGGCGTGCGCGAGATGAAGCGCAAGGTGGTGATCGTCGGCTACGACTCGGGCAAGCAGCAGAAGGACGCGATCCGCAGCGGGCTGATGGCCGGCGCGATCACGCAAAACCCGGTCGGCATCGGCTACAAGACGGTCGAGGCGGCGGTCAAGGCGATCAAGGGCGAGAAGCTGCCGAAGGTGATCGATACCGGCTTCTACTGGTACGACAAGAGCAATATCGACGATCCGAAGATCGCCGCGGCGCTGTACGACTGAACCCGCGTATCGCGTCGTCGTTGCATCGGGCGGCACGCCGATGCGACGGCACGCGATGTTTCGGAACGAAACCGCCCAGCAAGGCCCAGGCATGTCCATCCAGCCGATCCAGAACCGTCGCCTCTACCAGCAGATCGCCGACAAGCTCGGTGCCCTGATCGAGGCCGGCGATTTCCCGCCGGGCAGCTACCTGCCGCCCGAGCGCGAGCTGGCCGAGCAGTTCGGCGTGTCGCGCACCTCGGTGCGCGAGGCGCTGATCGCGCTCGAGGTGAGCGGGCGCGTCAGCGTGCGCGTGGGCGATGGTGTGAAGGTGCGCCAGCCCGAGGCGGGCGCGACGGCGGCTGCGCTGCCGGCGCGTGCCGCCGCGTCCGGGCTTCCCGATGCGCCGGACAGGAAGCTCGCGCCGTTGGGCATCGTCGAGGTGGACCCCGAGCTCGGCATCGCGCTCGACCTCGATACCGAGATTCCGCCGTTCGCGCTGCTGCAGGCGCGCCGGCTGATCGAGCCGGAAGCCGCGGCGCTCGCCGCGAAGCACGGCTCGCAGACGCAGATCGCGGCGATCCACGCCGCCTTCCTGCGCAACCAGGAAGACAACCGCAGCGGCTCGCTCACCCATCCCGGCGACCGGCTGTTCCATATCCGCATCGCCGAGGCCAGCGACAATCCCGCCTACGCGCTGATCATCAAGCAACTGCTCGCGCATAAATACGATCCGATGTTCCGGCGCCTGCAGTCGCTGTACATGTCGAACGACATGCCGCATCGCTCGGAGCTGGAGCATCGCGAGATTCTCGACGCGATCCGCGCGCGCGATGCCGGTGCGGCGCGCCGCGCGATGGCCGGGCATCTGGACGAGGTGGTGCGGATCTTCGGGCGGGCGATGGATTGAGCGGTTCGCGGCCTTCGAGATCGAGGCCGCGCCGATCGGTCGAGCTCAGGTCTGGAGATATCGGATGTTCGAGAACTGGACCAGCACATTGGTCGATGAGGAGAACAGCGGTGCAGGCGCCGTGTCCGCGACGATCCGGAGCAGCGAGTAGGACGTGATCCCCTGCACCGTGACCGGATCGAAGTAATACGCCGCCGCTTCCGAGCCGATATCGTGGAAATCGAAGCGGCGCAGCCGGAACGTATCGTCGAAATAGAAGGTCTGCACCGTGCTGTGCGTTGGGATGCGGACCGGGAACACGGCGCGCAGGGCGCGCCACGGCGTCGACCCGTATTCGGTGTGCGGCGCGACTTCCTGGACCTGGACATCGGGTTCGGCCAGCAGGAACGGCAAGCTCAGGTATTCGAAGGTCGCGTAGCCGATGAAGCACAGCTCGTCGAGCGTATCCCAGGGATCGGTGGGAGCCTGCGATTGCAGCACCTGGAAGACGCCGCTGCGTTGCGCCACCACCCTGCCGTTGTCGTCCTCGATCCAGACGCGCTGCGGGGTATAGATGCCGCGATACCCCGGCTTCGGATACGGAGAGACTTCGACGCTCACGGCGCGCGGGTCGGCTCGCAATGTCACGTTCTGCAGGTTGACGGGCGACTGCTTGAGCTGGAACACCGGCCCCCCGGCGACGATTTGCGCCTCGATGCGCTTGACGGTTTGCCAGGCGGCCAGTCCGCCGTGCGCTTGCAGCACGTTGTCGAGCAACGAACTTCGGGAGGCGGAAGCGGTAGCCGCGCGAGCCGGCGTTGCGGGAAGGGCGACGGGTGCGATCAGCGTGGCCGCGCCGGCGGCGAGAATGCCACGTCGAGTCAGATCGATGGTCATGTCGAATCCAGTCAGTGAGGCTGCTTAGGGTTGCTTGCCATGCCCGGCGGCGTGGTCTATTCGGCGCGAGGCATGGCAGCGGCGCGATGGCGAGGTGCCGAGGTGGAGCTAGAGCACGCGCGAGAGGAACCCCTGCATGCGCAGGGCGATCTCCTCGCTCTTGTCGGCCAGCGCGCAGTGGCCGCTATCGGTCAGGTGGATCTCGGCCTTGGGCACCACTTCGCGATACCGCAACTGGCTGTCGGCGGGGAACAGGATGTCGTTCTTGCCGCTCACGACCAGCGTCGGTGGCTGGTGCGCGCGCAGATAGTCCTGGGCATTCTTGAGCGCGGGGCCGTTGGTGCGAATGTCGTAGAGCAGGTCGAGCGAAATGTCCGCCGCGCCGGGGCGTTGCAGCGAGGCATGATCGACTTGCCACAGCCCGGGATCGATCAGCGAGGTGTCGCTTACGCCGGTGGTGTACAGGTCGCGAACCACGTCGAGCGTCAGATAGTGCTGCCTCACCTGTTCGCGGCTCTCCGTCGTGCCGTCCTTCCAGTAAGGCAGGAGCGGGCCGAACCAAGGACTGGCGCCCAGGAATAGCGGGTTGTTTTGCGCGATCAGGGCCTTCATCCGGCCTGGCGTCTTCAGCATCACGCGATAACCGACGAGGCCGCCGAAATCCGTCGCGTACAGCGCATATTCCTCGATGCCGACCTTGTCGACGAGCTTGCCGATGGTTTCGCCCAGGGCATCGAAGGTATAGACGCCGTGCGAGCGATCGGGAACGTCGCTGTTGCCGAAGCCGGGATAGTCCGGCGCGAAGACGTGGTAGTTCGCGGACAACTCGCGGATCAGGTCGCGAAACATCGCCGAAGAGGATGGCCAGCCGGGCAGCAGCAGGACGACCGGCGCACCTGGCGCGCCGGCTTCGCGATAGAAGACCGATGTTCCGTCGATATCCACCGTGCGATATCGGGTTGGGAATGCCGGATTGCCGGCAAGCGAGGATCGTGTGTTCGCGCCGGCGGCCCCGGCGGATCGGGGTTTGGCCGACGCTGCGCTGGAGGCGGCCATGGCTGCGGCGCCCGCGAGCAAACTCGTGGTGAAGGAACGGCGGGTAATCATGAAGGGCTTGTCCTGCGAAGGTTGAAACAGAACCAGCCGTCATCGCGACAGGCCATCATCGTGACGAAGTCTGGGGCGAATCGACATCCGCCGATCCGGCCGGCGGATGCCAGTGTCAATACGGCTGCCGCGACACCGGTGGTAGTCAGGCGCCGAGGTGCAGCGAGACATGTTCCAGCTTTCGGTTGTCGGTCGACCACAGTTGTTCGACTTGCCGCGCCAGCGGATCGGGGAAGATGTAGTCCTGCCCTTCGGCAATACCCTTCACGATGTTGGCGGCGGCGTGCTCGGGCGTTGCCTTGTCCGGATACGGTACGTCCCTGGCGAGCACGGTCTCGATCGGGCCGGGATAGATGCCGATCACGGCGATGCGATGCTTTTCCAGCGAGCCGCGCAGCGATTGGGTCAGCGAGTGCAGGGCCGCCTTGGAGGCCGAGTAGCCGGCCATCAGGGGCACGGCCGACAGGCCGACCACGCTGCAGATGTTCGCGATGGTGCCGCCTTGGCGCGCCACGAACCGAGGCGTGAATGCCCGAAGGACGCGCAGCGTTCCGAAGTAGTTCGTTCGCATGTCGTCCTCGAAGCTTTCCCAGTCGTTGTCGAGGTAGTTGCCGAAGGCCAGCGTGCCGGCGTTGTTGATGAGGACGTCCACGTCATGCGCAGCGGTGGCCGCTGCCTGTACCGAGGCGTCGCTGGTGATGTCCATCTGCAGCGGAACCACGCGCGAGTCGCCGAACGGCGGCAGTGCCTGCAAGTCCCGCGCCGCGGCATAGACCTTGGCCACGTCGGTGTCCAGCAATGCCTTCACGATGGCGGCGCCGATGCCACGATTCGCACCGCTTACCAATACGATTCTGTTCGAGAGCGTCATGAGCTTCTCCTGATATCCGGGTACTTGTTGCCTGGGGAAAGCGTCTGTCGGGCGTTGTGAGCGATCGTCAGGACAGGACGATCGACTCGATATCGAGTCGGAAGATGGACGGCGCGGTGAGCAGCGTCCGGCCGCTCGGCTCGCGGTGCACCACGCGCCGGTGGGTAGGAAAAATGAAGCCGTCGAAGTCCTGGTGGTCGAATGTGTAGTGCGCGGCGGTACCACGGCTGACCTCGGGTGCGTAGTCGTTGCGCACGAGATGGCCCGCATCGTTGAAGTAGAACTTCTGTTCCGGGCAGTGAACGTGGATGTCGGGCGGGAACCGGACCTCGAGCACGCGCCAGCTTTCCCCGTGTTCCTCGTGCGGCGCGACTTCTTCGCAATGCACGCCGTCGCTTGCCAACAGGAACGGCATCGTCATGTAGTTGCGCAGCGCGTAGCCGATGAAATAGAGCAATTGGCTCTCGCTCCATGGCGACTGCCGATCATGAGCCTCGAACGACTTGCGCGGCGTGTCGAGCAGGGTCGTCGGCACGCCGGCATCGGTCTCGATCCTGACGCTGCCGTCGTCGAACACGCCTCGGCTGCCGGGGAACGGAAACGGCGTGATCAGGGTTCTCGGATGGCGGGCATCGATCTTGACCAGCACGTTCCTCAGGCCTTGTGGCTGCCGCTTGAATGCGAGAGCGCTCCCACGCAACGTCAGCCGGAAGTCGATCGTGTTGACGCGGCGCCAGTTGTCCAGGCCGCCATGTGCGTGAAGTACCTTTTCCAGAAGCTCGGTCATTGAGTATTGGATCCTTGTGGTTAGGCGGTAGCCTGTTCAGCGACTCACACTTCGAGCCCGACGCTGGCACGGCAAAAGTAAACGAAGTCGTTTACATCGATGCATTTGTAAACGGTGTCGTTTACTTTGTCAACTGAATTTGCTATAAGTACGCCTGGACTTCACGAGGATGACGAAATGGAGCAGGGCGACGAAATGGAGGGCAAGAAGCTCGAGATCGTGAAATATGCGTTCGATCGCTTCTACGAGGCCGGCTTCCATGCGACGGGGATGGAGGCTGCGCTGGCCGGCAGCGGCATTTCCAAGCGCACGCTGTACAAGTACTTCCCGTCGAAGGAAGAACTGATCGAGGCCGTGCTGCAGCTCTACAGCAATGGCGTCGTGCATGCGCTGTTCGATCCGGTTGCGCATATCAGCGACCCGCGGGAGCAGATCGTCGAGTTCTTCGACGTGCGCAAGATCACGGGCCGGATGTTGACGCGCGGATGCCTGGGCACGAAGGCGGCGCAGGAATACGCGGGCAAGCACGATGGCATCGTCGAACTCGGTATCGCGGCCGGTGCGCGCGGTGAAGTGAAGTTTCTCGAGCTCTGCAAACGTGCCGGTTTCGCCAGGCCGCAGCGCCTTGCCAAGCAGCTCAATCTGTTGCTTCAGGGCGCCCTGGCGCTGTCGCATGCCTCGGGGGAGACTTCGGCGTTCCTGTTGGCGAAGGATGCGGCGGCGGCGATCCTGGAGCAGGCGCCGTTGGTGCCGTCCGCGCGCGAGGGCGCATAGCGGAGGTGGTGCGGCGCCGGATCCGGGGCGAGGAAGCCAGTCTGGCGGCGGTTTCGACCGGACGTGAGCTGGCCGGCGGATGGGTCGGGCTTGTGCTGCGGATCTCGCTTCCCCCAAAGATTCTTCAAAAAACCGCTTGACTCTCTATCTTCCAGTAGATAAATTACGACCCATGGAAACGAAAACGCCAGTCCGCGAACAGGTTCTCGAACACGCCATCGAGCTGATCATGCTCCTCGGCTACAACGGGTTCAGCTATCGCGATCTGTCGGAGCGGGTGGGGGTGAAGACCTCGAGCATCCACTACTACTTTCCATCGAAGGACGACCTGGTGCTCGAAGCGGTGCGCGAGTACAGCGAGACGGTGATGAACGGCGTCGCGGCCATTTCCCCCTCGCTGCCGGCCGACGAGAAGCTCAGCCGCTACACGAAGCTGTTCGGCAAGACGCTCGGCGACGGCAACCAGATCTGCCTGTGCGGCATGCTGGCGGCGGATATCGAATCGCTGCCCGAGCCGGTGCGGCAGGCGGTGCAGGCGTTCTTCAACGCGAACGAGCAATGGCTCGCGGCGCTGCTGGAGCAGGGCGCGGCCGACGGCACGCTGGTGTTCAGCGGCAAGCCCGAACATGCGGCGCGCACCTTGTACGCCGCGTTCCAGGGCGCGGTGCTGGCGAGCCGGCTGTTCAAGTCGAAGGCGCGCCTGGACGAAGTCGAGAAGGCGTGGAAGAAAGCGCCCTGACGCGGCGGAGGTAGGTAAAAAGATCGAAAGGCGGTTCACCGCTTTTTTATTGAAGCTGGTTATCTATCTATTGATAGATAAAAATGCAGGAAACGACGCAGACGGAAACGTCTGCATTTTTTGAGTCGTGTTCTCTATCTAGTAGTCGATAGTGGTGCGACAGGCAGTTCAGCCGGCGATGGCGGAAAGGGTTCCGCCCCGGCCTGGTTCATTCATCCAACAGGAGTCAGTCATGTCGATCGAAAACGTTCTGTACCGCGCCCATGCCCACGCCACCGGTGGCCGCGACGGCCGCGCCGTGGTGCCCGAAGGCAAGCTGGATTTCAAGCTGGTCACGCCGCGCGAGCTCGGCGGCGCCGGCGGCGAAGGCGCGAACCCGGAACAACTGTTCGCGGCCGGCTACAGCGCCTGCTTCCTCGGCGCGATGAAGTTCGTCGCGGCGCGCGACAAGATCAAGATCCCGGCCGACGTCGCGATCGACGGCAGCGTCGGCATCGGCGCGATCCCGAACGGCTTCGGCATCGAGGTGGAACTGAAGATCTCGCTGCCCGGCATGGAGCGCGAAGCGGCCCAGGCACTGATCGAGAAGGCGCACATCGTCTGCCCGTACTCGAACGCGACGCGCGGCAACATCGACGTCACGCTCACGCTGGTCTGATCGCCGGCGCTCGCTTCTCCCCGCATCGAAATCCGCCATCCAGGCCAAACCATTCGGGCCCATTGCCCAGGAGTCCATCATGAAGATCGTCAAACCGCTGCTGATTGCCGTCGCGATTGCCGCCGCCAGTTCCGCGTTCGCCGCCGGCACGGCCGGCTCGCACACCCCGTCGGCCGCGCCGGTCGACCAGCCCGATGCGGTCACGAGCCGCTTCCTCGCCGCCCTCAACAGCCAGAAGGGCCCGGGCCTCGAGACCCTGTCGCCGGAAAAGGCGCGGCAGGTGCTGGTGGGTGCGCAGAACAGCGTGAAGGTCGATCTGTCGGGCATCGAGGTGTCGAACCGCACCATCGAACAGGACGGCCTGAGCGTGCCGGTCACGATCGTGCGTCCGGAAGGCGTGAAGGGCAACCCGCCGGTGTTCATGTTCTTCCACGGCGGCGGCTGGATCCTCGGCGACTTCCCGACCCACGAGCGGCTGGTGCGAGACCTGGTGGTGCAATCCGGCGCGGTGGCGGTGTTCGTGAACTACACGCCTTCGCCGGAAGCGCAGTACCCGGTGGCGATCAACCAGGCCTATGCCGCCACCAAGTGGGTGGCCGCGCACGGCGACGAGATCGGCGTGGACGGCAGCCGCCTGGCGGTGGTGGGCAACAGCGTGGGCGGCAACATGGCGGCGGTGGTGGCCCTGATGGCGAAGGACAAGGGCGGCCCGGCGATCCGCTTCCAGGGCCTGCTCTGGCCGGTGACGGACCACAACTTCAACGACGGCTCCTACGTCGCGTACCAGAAGGATCACTTCCTGACGCGGCCGATGATGAAGTGGTTCTGGGACGCGTACACGAAGAAGGAAGCGCAACGCAACGAGATCTACGCCTCGCCGCTGCGCGCCTCGCTCGACGAGCTGAAGGGCCTGCCGCCCGCGCTGATCCAGGTCGCGCAGTTCGACGTGCTGCGTGACGAGGGCGAAGCCTATGGCCGCAAGCTCGACGCGGCCGGCGTGGAGGCTGCCACCACGCGCTACGACGGCACCATCCATGACTTCGGACTGCTGAACGCGCTGGCCGAGGATCCGGCCACCAAGGCGGCGATGAAGGCGATGGCCAACGAGCTGAAGACGCGCCTGAACTGAAGCGTCGCGCCTCGATGACACGGCCCGGCCGCGCTGGCATGCGCGGCCGGGCCGTTTTCATGTCCAGCGGTTCCGGTGCATGCGAGCGTCGCCGATAACCCACATTCGAGCCCCTCGGGCGCGCCGCATTGGCGATCGGCCCGCGCGACGCGTTATGCTTGGCGGTTTCGGATCTCACGGACAGGCGGACATGACATCAATGCCCAGGTCGCGCGGCGGCAAGCAGGCGGAAGGCGAGACGCCGGCCGAGCCCGGCGCGGACAGGACCGAATCGGTCGCGGCGGTCGGCAAGGTCTTCACGATCCTGTCGGCGCTCGGCGCGAGCGGCACGGCGGGCGCGGCGGAATTGTCCCAGCAATTGGGCATGTCGCGGCCGGTGGTGCAGCGCCTGCTGCAGACGCTCGAGTCGCTCGGCTACGTGGCGCGCGTGGCCGGCGAGGATGGCGCGGGCGAGCACTACCGGCTTGCGATCCGTCTGTTCGAGCTCGGTGCCAAGGCACTGGAGAGTGTCGACCTGGTGCGCGAGGCCGATCTCGAGATGCGCCGCATCGCCTCGATGACGCGCGAGGCGATCCACCTCGGCGCGCTCGACGAGGACGCCATCATCTACATCCACAAGATCGATGCCGATTACGGGCTGCGCATGCAGTCGCGCGTCGGCCGCCGCAACCCGCTGTACAGCACCGCGATCGGCAAGGTGCTGCTGGCCTTCATGCCCGAGGACGAAGTGCGCGAGACGCTCGCGCGCGTCGAGTTCAAGCCTTCCACCGCGCGCACGCTCGGCTCGGCCGAGGCGCTGGTCGCGATCCTGCCGCAGGTTCGGCGGCAGGCTTACGGCGAGGACGACGAGGAGCAGGAGGAAGGGCTGCGCTGTCTCGCGGCGCCGATCTTCAATCGCTTCGGCAATGCCGTCGCGGCGCTGTCGATCTCGTTTCCCACCATGCGCTGCGGCGCGAACACGCGTACCCACTACGTCGAATTGCTGCGCGAGGCCGCCCAGGCGATCTCGGCGCGGATCGGCTATCGCGGCCCCTGGCCCGCGTCGCGCTGAGCGGCGGCGCGCGGCAGGCATGGCCATCGGCGCCGCCGCGATTTCTTGCTACCACGCGAAGCGGTCGTGCCCTTGCGAGCGCATCAGCGCTTCCATGAAGTAGTAATCGCCATAAGGCAGCATGTTGTCGTGGCGCCCCGCCGGCACATGTGCCGCGCCGTGGGCCAGCAGGCCGTGCGCGGCCGCGTCGCCGCTCAGGTCGCAACTATCGAGCAGGCCATCCACCAGGCGATCCGCGAAGGCGCGCCAGCGTGTCTTGTCCGCTTCCTCGCTGGATGCGGCGAGCAGGTAGAGACCGGCCGCCATGATCGCGCCGGCCGAGCTGTCTGGCCAGGGCGTTTCCCCATCGGGCAAGCGGTAATCCCAGGGCGGCACCGCGCGATCGCCGAGCAGCGTCTCGGCCGTGGCGGCCAGTTGCGCGGCGATCTGCCGATGCTGCGGATTGCGCGTGTAGGCGTAGGTTTGCGCGAAGCCGTGGATCAACCAGGCCTGCCCGCGCGCCCAGCAGGATTCGTGGGCATATCCCTGGCGCGTCTCGCCGCGCAGCGGTTCCCCGCCCGCGTCGAACAGGAAGGTGTGATAGGTGCTGCCGTCCTCGCGGATCAGGTGCCGGCTCGAGGCCAGTGCATGCGCATCGGCGATCTCGCGATAGGCGGGCTGCCCTTCCTCGCGATCGGCCCAGTAGAGCAGCGCGAGGTTCTGCATCGTGTCGGCGATGATGCGGCCGGCCGCGAAGCGCGAATAGGCCGGATCGCCGGCCCGCGAATTCCATGCCTTCAGGTAGCCGCCGCCGGCTTCGTGGCGCTGCGCGAGCAGGCTTGCCGCCTTCAGCGCGAGCGCGCGGGCTTCCTCGTTGCCGGTCATCTTCCAGTCGGCCACGCAGGACAGCGAGAACTGGAAGCCGGTGTCGTGATCGAGTTCGCGCGGATGCCTGAGCAACTCGCGAAACCACTGGCGGCGCGCCTGCGCCGCGATCACGAAGGCCGGATCGCCGGTCAGCGCGGCGGCCAGCCATAACTGGCCGGCCTGGAAACCGATCACCCAGTCGAACGCGTCGCAATACTCCCAGCTCAGGTCCGGCAGGCCGATCTTCGGATTGCGCAGGCCGACGATCGGCATGGTCGCCTTCAGCTTGGCGACGCAGCGCAGCAGCGCGGCCTGGTGCCGGTCCATCGAACGGACCTCGGCGACTTCCACGAAATAGGTGCTGGGCGGGCCGTCTTGCTTCATCTCTCCTCCGGTGGCCAGGTTTTCATTTTCATTGCAGCCGGTATTGAATCACATCGATCAAATTTCCGGAACATCGTTTCGAACTAAATAAAGAAGAAATCGGGGCCGAAAAGACGACTGGTGAAAATGAGGGTGCTTTATCGATACGACTTGGATTTTCAGGGGTAAACGATAGGCGGCTCAGTGCATTTCGATTCGGACCATCGTTCCGGATGCGTGCTAGATTGCCTTCATGCCGGCCCGGGCGGCAAGTCCGGGAATCCTCGCGCAGCGCGTCGTCGTATCGATAAGGGAAGTCGTTCGGGCGTTGGCGCGGCAGACGTTTCGGCATCCATATCAAGAACGAGAAGGACGAGAAAAACGAGAAGGACGAGACAGATGGACGTCAATATCGCCGTGGTGGCCGGCTATTTCCTGCTGATGTTCGCGATCGGCGCCGCGTTCAGGAAGATGGCCAGCCAGTCGGCCAGCGATTATTTTCGCGGCGGCGGCCGCATGCTGTGGTGGATGGTCGGCAGCTCCGCCTTCATGATCCAGTTCTCGGCCTGGACCTTCACCGGCGCCGCCGGCGAGGCCTTCCGCAACGGCTTGCCGGCCTGCTACGTCTATATCGGCAACTGCGTCGGCTACCTGGTCGCCACCTTCTGGCTCGGCAGGCGCTTCTGCCAACTGCGTTGCGACGCGCCCACCCAGGCGATCCGCCAGCGCTTCGGGCGCGGCAACGAACAGTTCTTCACCTGGTCGGTGATTCCGCTGTCGATCCTGCAGGGCGCCGTCTCGCTCAACGCGCTGGCGGTGTTCTTCTCGGCTGTCACGGGCTTCCACCTGAGCACCACGCTCTGGCTCACCGGCTTGTCGGTGCTGGCGCTGTCCTTCCTCGGCGGCGCCTGGGGCGTGGTCGCCTCCGATTTCGTGCAGTCGATCGTGGTGGCGGTGATGTCGGTGGCCTGCGCGATCGTCGCGCTGGTCAAGCTGGGCGGGCCGGGCGAGATCGTCGCGCGCTTTCCGGTCGATTTCCTCACCGGGCCCGACTACAGCCACGGCAGCCTGCTGGTGGGCTCCTTCCTGTTCCTGTGCGTCAAGCAGATGCTGGCCATCAACAACATGAAGGATGCCTATCGATTCCTGAACGCCAAGGATTCGCGCAACGCGACCCGGGCCGCGCTGTTCGCGCTGGTGCTGATGACGGCGGGCGCGCTGATCTGGATGGTGCCGCCCTGGGCCGCGGCGATCCTCTACCCCGATGCGGCCGTCGCGCATGCGCACGACCTGGGGTCCAAGTCGGGCGACGCGGTGTTCCTGGTGTTCGTCGAGCGCGCGATGCCGCTGGGCACGGTCGGCCTGCTGATGGCGGGCATGTTCTCGGCCACCATGGCCTCGATGGACGCGGCGCTGAACCACAACGCCGGGATCTTCGTGCGCAGCTTCTACCAGCCGGTGATCCGCGGCGCTCGCGCCTTGTCCGAGCGCGAATCGGTGCTGGCCGGCAAGGGCATGAACGTGCTCAACGGGCTGGTGATCATCGTGATCGCGCTGGGCTTCTCCCACCTGAAGGGCTTGAGCCTGTTCACGCTGATGATGCGGGTGGGCACCCTGGCGACCTTGCCGATCGTGGTGCCGCTGTTCCTCGGCCTGCTGATCCGGCGCGTGCCGGATTGGGCCGGCTGGGCCACGGTGGTGGTCGGGCTGGGCGTGTCCTGCCTGTGCAGCGCGGTGATCTCGGGCCACGAGCTGAGCCGCTGGTTCGGCTGGGGCTTCAGCGCGCGCGAGACTTCCGAGTTCGACACCATGTGGGCCGTGCTCTGCCATTGCGTGCTGACGGGCGGTTTCTTCGTCGCCACGCGACTGTTCCATCGCCAGCCGGACGCGGCCCGCGCCGGCGTGCTGGCGAAGTTCTGGCGCGATTACGCGACGCCCGTTCACAGCGACGGCCTGCAGGGCGAGTTCGATCGCCTGCAGCGACTCAAGCTCGGCCGCATCACGCTCGTGATGACGGCGGGCCTGCTGGCGATGGTGGCGATTCCGAATCCCGCCTGGGGGCGGCTGGTGTTTCTCGGCTGCGCGCTGGCGGTCGGCACCATCGGCGCGCTGCTGGTGCGCAGCGCGCGGGCGACGAAGGTGCTGCCGGACGCGGCCCTGCCGACCCACGACGGCACGCACGACGACGGCAGGCTGCGCGCGACGCGCTCCAGCGCCTGAACCCATCATCCGAATCGAGTGTCGCGGCGCCTGCCGGATGTAGGCACCGCGATGCGTGAAACGCGCGGCGAGGGCCGTCGCGCGAGCGGGTCGTGCCCACCCGCCGATGCAAGGGGCAAGCTCGAAAGGCGACTTCGATCGTCACGGCAGCCGCAAGCCGGTCGATCGGCAATCCATATCGATAGCAACCCAGGAGATGACATGAAGCGAAGATTCCAGGTCTCGATGATGGCAGGCGGCGCGCTGGCGGTGCTGGCGCTCGGCGCGGCCGGCGGCAACGCGCAGGCGGCGGGTTTCAAGCACCCCGGCATCCTCGTCACGCAGGCGCGTCTCGACTACGTGAAAGGGCAGATCGCCGCGAACAACAAGCTGTTCGTCAATGCCTTCAACCAGATGAAGGGCAGTAGCTGGGCCTCGAAGACCTACAAGATTGCCGGCACGCTCGACGGCGGCTATATCTCGTGCGATGCGGTGTCCTCGAACGATCACGGCTGCAAGGCCGAGCAGGGCGACATGACGGCGGCCTACACGCAGGCGCTGATGTGGTACCTGACGGGCGACAGCACCTACGCGAAGAACGCCGTCTCGATCATGAACTTCTACGCGCGCAACCTGAAGGGCGGCCATCGCGGCGCCAACGCGCCGCTGCAATCGGCCTGGGCCGCCGAGGTCTGGCCGGCCGCCGCCGAGATCATCCGCTACACCTACAGCGGCTGGTCGGCCAGCGACGCCAAGGCCTTCGGCACCATGCTGAGCACCCAGCACCTGCCCTACATCACCGGCAGCAACGGCAATGGCGGCAACGGCAACTGGAAGCTCAGCATGATCGACGGGATGATCGGCATCGCCGTCTACAACGACGACCAATCGCTGTTCAATACCGCCACCGGCACCTTCCGCCAGTGGATGTCGGCCTATTACTACAACGCCGCGAAGGACGGCGGCGCGCCGGTCAAGTTCTCCGGCGGCCCGGGCGGCTGGAACGGCCAGACCGTGTTCAACGCGCAGGTCAGCGGCGTCACGCAGGAAACCTGCCGCGATACGCAGCACGTCGGGCTCGGCATGGCCGCCACCTTCAACGCGGCCGAGACCGCCTATATCCAGGGCACCGACCTCTATGCCGTGTTCGCGGACCGCCTCACCACCTCGCTCGAATTCCTCTCGAAGCTGCTGCACGGCACTCGCAACACCTCGCAGACGGCCTACCAGCCGGTGCCGAATGCCTACCTCGGCGCGCTTTGCACCGACGTCTCGGGGCATGCGAACCAGTTCGTGCCGGTGTTGAAGGGCACCATGGTGCGGGCCTACAACGCCTATGCGATCCGCAAGGGCATGTCCCTGCCGGCCACCAAGGCGCACCTGCTCGACGACATCATTCCGGCCGCCGAGGCGAACGATGGCCACAACGTGCAGTGGGAGGTGCTGACGCACGGCGACAGCCCGTCGACACCGGTGGAGTGAGCGCCGGGCGCAAGTGCATCGGTGTCGACGGCGCGCGGCGAGGTGTGAGGTCCCGGCGGTTCAGGCCTTGCGCAGCGCCGCGCGCACGAAGGACACGAAGCGCTCCATCACCGGGTCCTGGCGCGTGTCGGGCCAGGCCAGGCCGACGCGCCAGCGCGCATCGCGATCGCGCAGCTCGAGCACGGCCGCGTCGCGCAGCAGGTGCCGCGCGCGCGAGGGAATGAAGGCGACGCCGGCGCCGGCCGCCACCGAGGCCAGCACCGACTGCACATCCTCGGCCTGCTGGCTGACGTTCGGCACGAACTCGCGCGCGCGGCACCAGCGCTCGACCTGCGCGGCCAGGCCGGCGCCGCGCGAGCGCTGCAGCGCGATGAAGCCGATCTCGTTGAGCGTGGCCAGCCTGGCCGGCAACTGGGCCGGGGTGATCGGCGGCAGTTGCGGCGGCAGCGCCAGCGCGAGGTTTTCCTCCATCACCTTGAACGAGGACAGGCCCTCCACGGCCTGCGCCGGCATGCGCATGAAGCCGGCTTCGAGCTTGCCGGCCAGCAGGCGCCGCGTCTGTTCGCCCGAGGAGAGATCGCTCAGCGTGACCGAGACGGAAGGGTGCTGGCGCCGGAACTCGGCGATCAGCGGCGGCACCAGGGTCAGCACCGACAGGCAGATGCCGATCCGCAGATGGCCGCGCCGGCCGCTGCTCGATTCGCGCGCGCGGGCCAGGATCTCGTCGGCATCGCGCACCAGCGCCTGCGCATCGAGCAGGAAGGCGTCGCCGAACGGCGTCAGCTCGGCGCCGTGCCGGCCGCGCTCGAACAGCCGGCCGCCCAGGCTCGCCTCCAGCGCGCCGATCTGCTTGCTCAGCGCGGGCTGGCTCATGTGCAGCGCATCGGCCGCGCGACCGAAATGGCGCAGCTCGGTGACGGTCAGGAAGGCGCGCAGCAGTTTCAGTTCCATTCTGCGTGGTTATCAAATCGCTCAAAACATTCATTTTACGGATCGATCGCCGCCGCGTTCAATACGGGCTCCTGCTGCCTCGAAGGATTTGCCATGTGCGCCCGACATTTCGATTCATGCCCGACCGGAACCCATGCGGGGGCCGCGGCGGAGCCGCGCGAGCCACAGCCCGGCCGCGACGAGACCACCGGCGCGGAACTCGGGAATCAGCGCGCGCCGACCGAATCGACGGTCGGCAAGCGCGCGCGGGCGAGATTCGTCGAACCGCTCGGCGAAGCGGCGCCGCGGGCGGCGACGGGCTCGATCGCGCTCAGCCTGGCGATCGTCTCGTTTCGCAACTGGCCGCGGCGTGGATTGTGAAGGCGTGAAACCGGCCCGGGCTCAGCTCGCCGTGTCGGCGTGCTCGGGCGGCAAGGGAGAGGGGGCGGGCGATGATGCCGCCGGCGGCGCGGCGACCAGTTCGTCGAGCATGCGTTTGGCATTGTCGCGGCAGGCCATCTCGTCGGGCTTGCCCTCGACCTGCCGGATCACCTCGAGCAGCCGCGCCTTGCTGGCGGCGAGCCGCTGCTCCATGGCCTCGATATCGGCCACCTTGGCGCGCAGCTTGGGCACCAGGTCGGCGTGTCGCCAGTCGGCCAGGTCGTCGGGCAGCATGCTGCGGATCTCGTCGAGCGAGAAGCCGGCTTCCTGCGCGCGCACGATGAGAGCCAGCACCAGTTGCGCCTCGGGCGCGTACTCGCGATAGCCGTTGGCCTGGCGCTGCGCGGCGCGCAGCAGCCCGCTGGCCTCGTAGAAACGGATCCGCGACGGCGCGAGGCCGCTGCGTTTCGCCAGTTCGCCGATCTTCATCGCTGCCTCCCGGGGCTTGACATTCAAGCGAACTTTAAACTTATCGTGAGCGGCATTCAATGCGGGGAGCCGCTCATGACACTTTTCAATTCGCTGACACTGCCGAACGGCGCGACCGTGCCGAACCGCCTCGCGAAGGCGGCGATGGAGGAAAACCTGGCCGATGCCGATCATGCCCCTTCGGAGGCGCTGCTGCGCCTGTATCGCGCCTGGGCCGAGGGCGGCGCCGGGCTGATCCTGACCGGCAACGTGATGATCGACCGCCGCGCGATGACGGGGCCGGGCGGCGTGGTGCTCGAGGACGATGCGCATCTCGAGCGCTTCCGGCGCTGGGCCGAGGCATCGCGCGCGGGCGGCGCCCAGGTGTGGATGCAGATCAACCACCCGGGGCGCCAGATGCCGGCCGAGCTCGGCCAGCCGACCATCGCGCCCTCTGCCGTGCCGCTCGACATGGGCGCCTTCTCGAACCGCTTCCCGGTGCCCGAGGCGATGGACGAGGCGCGCATCGACGAGGTCACGCGGCGCTTCGCGCGCACCGCGCAACTGGCCGAGGCGGCCGGCTTCACGGGCGTGCAGATCCACGCCGCGCATGGTTACCTGCTGAGCCAGTTCCTCTCGCCGCTGTCGAATCGGCGCGGCGATCGCTGGGGCGGCTCGATCGAGAACCGCGCGCGGCTGCTGCTGGACGTGGTGCGCGCCGTGCGCGCGGTGGTGAGCCCCGGTTTCGCCGTGTCGGTGAAGCTGAATTCGGCGGATTTCCAGCGCGGCGGCTTCGACCCCGAGGACGCGAAACAGGTGGTGGCGATGCTCAACGAACTCGCGGTCGACCTGATCGAGCTGTCGGGCGGCAGCTACGAGGCGCCGGCCATGCAGGGCCAGGCGCGCGACGGCCGCACGCTGGCGCGCGAGGCCTATTTCCTGGAGTTCGCCGAGGACATCGCCGCCGTCTCGCGCGTGCCGCTGATGGTGACGGGCGGGATCCGGCGCCGCGCGGTGGTCGAGCAGGTGCTGGCCAGCGGCGTGGCGATGGCCGGCATCGCCACCGCCATGTCGATCGATCCGGCGCTGCCGCGGCGCTGGCGCGCCGGCGAGGAGATCGTGCCGGTGCTGCGGCCGGTCACGCTGAAGAACAAGATGCTCGGCGCGATGGCCAACATGGCGATGGTCAAGTACCAGCTGGTGAGGCTGAGCCGCGGCCGTCGCACCCGGCCGGACGTCTGGCCGGTCGGCGCGCTGCTCCGGCAACGCCTGGCCAATGCCTGCCAGACGCGGCAGTATCGGCGCTGGACCGGCGCGGCGCGCTGAATATCCTGTAGAAAAACTGGTGATGGAAGGGCGCCCGATGCGATCGCGACATACCGCATCGGGCTTCAATTCCTGGCGGAACGGCCGATCCTCGCGGGATTTGCAGAGACAGTAGAAATTCTACTGACTCGAAGCAGAATTGATGGTTCGACACCGGCGTTTGCGCGTCCTACAGTGCGGCATGCACGGGACGGCCGGAGCCTGGGCCGCCCATTCTCAACCCAGGAGAAAACATGTCTGCAGAAAAAGTTGCACTCGTCACCGCCGCCGGCAAGGGCATGGGCGCCGCGATCGCGCGCGAGCTGGCCGCCGGCGGTTATCGCGTCGCGCTGATGTCGCCTTCGGGCAGCGCCGTCGAGCTGGCCGCCGAACTGGGCGGCTTCGGCATCGCCGGTTCGGTCACCGAGGATGCCGATATCGGGCGCTTCGTCGACGAGACGCTCGCCAGGTACGGCCGCATCGACGCGGTCGTCAACAACACCGGCCATCCGCCCAAGGGCGATCTGCTCGCGATCGGCGACGAGCAATGGCATCTCGGCCTCGACCTGGTCGTGCTGAACGTGGCGCGCGTGCTGCGTCGCGTGACGCCGGTGTTCGAGAAGCAGGGCGGCGGCGCGGTGGTCAACATCTCGAGCTTCGCGGCCGACGCGCCCGAGCAGGCCATGCCGGTGTCCTCGGCGCTGCGCGCCGCGCTCAGCGCCTTCACCAAGCTCTATGCCGATCGTTACGCGAGCGCGGGGATCCGCATCAATTCGGTGCTGCCGGGCTTCATCGACAGTTGGCCGGAAACGCCCGAGATCGTCGCGCGGATCCCGGCGGGGCGCTTCGGCAAGACCGAGGAGATCGCGAAGACGGTGGCCTTCCTGCTGTCGGACGGCGCCGGCTACATCACGGGCCAGAACCTGCGGGTGGACGGCGGGATCGTCCGCGCGCTGTGAATCGGCTCGAGCCGGGTGCGATCGCCCGATGAAGACATCGCCGGCCTTGCGTATCGCGCAGGCCGGCGATCTCGCATCCGGGGCCCGCTTCAGCGCAACTGCACGGCCGCCAGGCACAGGATCATGCTGCCCACCGCGCCGTCGAGCAGGCGCCAGGCGAGCGCCTTCCTGAACCAGGGCGCGAGCAGGCGCGCGCCATAGCCCACGCCGACGAACCACAGCACGCTGACCAGCATCGCGCCGATCGCGAAGGCGGCGCGCGTGCCGTCCGGCTCGCGGGCGCCGGCCGTGCCGATCAGCAGGAAGGTGTCGAGATAGACATGCGGGTTGAGCCAGGTCAGCGCGAGCGTGGAGAGCACCACCGGCCAGGCGCCCTGCACGGGCGGCGCGGCGCTGCCGCTCACGTCGAGCGTCGCGTGGCCCGGCTTCAGCGCGCGGCGCAGCGCGCTCAGGCCGAACCAGGCCAGGTAGGCGAGGCCGAGATAGAGCACGACGTGGATGAAGGTCGGGTAGCGCTCGACCAGGACCGAGGCGCCGCCGACGCCGGCCGCGATCAGCAGCATGTCGGAGGCGGCGCACAGCAGCACGATCTTGCCGACGTGCGAGCGCATGATGCCCTGGCGCAGCAGGAAGGCGTTCTGCGCGCCGATGGTGATGATCAGCGAGGCGCAGAGCGCGGCGCCGTGGGTGAAGGCAATCCAGTTCATGGCAAGGAGGGGCAGTAGACTCGTTCAGAAATTGCCGCTAGTCTGCGGGCAGGCTTCGGATAAGCGAAGCTAATTTCCCTAATGCCGATGAAGGAAAACTGAATGCTCGACTACGCCCTGCTGGAGGCGCTGGCCGCGGTGATCCGGCACGGATCCTTCGAACGCGCGGCCAAGGACCTGAACGTCTCGCCCTCGGCCGTCTCGCAGCGCGTCAAGCTGCTGGAGGAGCGCGTCGGCAGCGTGCTGGTCAAGCGCGGGCAGCCCTGCGTGGCGACCACCTCGGGCGCGCTGCTGTGCCGGCATACCGAGCGCGTGCAGTTGCTGGAGGCCGAGCTTTCCGGGCGCGTGCCGCACCTGCCGGGCAGCGTCGGTGCCTGGCCGACCTTGCGCGTGGCCGTCAACGACGACAGCGTCGCCACCTGGTTCATCGACGCGGTCGGGCCGTTCTGCGCCGAGAGCAACACCTTGCTCGACCTCGTGATCGACGACCAGGACTACACGGCCGAGCGGATTCGCGACGGCAGCGTGCAGGGCGCGATCACGGCGCAGGCCGAGCCGATCCAGGGCTGCCGCTCCACGCGCCTGGGCCGGATCCGCTATCACGCGGTGTGCTCGCCCGATTTCCACGCACGCTATTTTTCCGACGGGCTCACGCGCGAGGCCCTGCGTCGCGCGCCCTGCGTGATGTTCAGCCCCAAGGACAGCCTGCAGATGCGTTTCATCCGGCGCGCCGTGCGCACCGATCTCGATCCGCCCAAGCACTGGATTCCGCACGTGGCCGGTTACCTGCGCGCCTGCGAGACGGGGCTCGGCTGGGGCATGTGCCCGGACCGGATGATCGAGCGGCAGGTGGCGGCCGGCGAGATGATCGACCTCTCGGAAGGGCGCAGCATCGATATCGAGCTCTACTGGCAGAGCTGGCGGCTCTCGATCGACTGGCTCGACGAGTTCAGTCGCGCGCTGAAGACGCAGGCGGCGCGCTGGCTCGATTGAGCCGGGCGGGTCGGCACGAAAAAATGGCGCCCAATGGGCGCCATTTGCATTCGTGGCGGGAAGCGGGAGCGCTGCGCGAGGCAAGGCGCGATCAGATCGCCTGCAGGCCTTCGAAATCGAGGATATGCACGATGCGGCCCTGCATCGACAGCAGGCCGTTGCGCTGGAACTTCGACAGCGTGCGGCTGACGGTTTCGAGCGTGATGCCGAGGTAGCTGCCGATTTCCTCGCGCGTCATGCGCAGGTTGAACTCGGTGGACGAATAACCGCGCGCGAGGTAGCGCCGCGACACGTCGAGCAGGAACGCGGCCACGCGTTCGTCGGCGTTCAGGGAGCCGAGCAGGATCGATTGGGTGGTTTCGCGCACCAGTTGCTCGCTCATCAGCTTGAGCACGCGCGCCTGCAGCGTGCTGGTTTCGGAGCAGAGCGAGCGCAGCGGGGCATAGGGGATCACGCAGACGGTGCTGTCCTCGAGCGCGACGGCGGTGCGCGGGTGCTGGTTGTCGGCGATGCCGTCGAGGCCGAGCGGCTCGCCGGCGAGATGGAGGCCGGCCACCTGCTCGCGGCCGTCGTGACGCGTGGCGACCGACTTCAGCGCGCCCGAGCGCACCGCGTAGAGACTGTCGAAGCCGTCGCCCTCGCGGAACAGCGCATCGCCGCGACGGACCGGGCGTGCCAGGCAGATGACCGTCTCGAGCCGTTCGACGGCATCGTTGCTCAGGCCTTGCGGCACGCAGAGATGGCGCATCGAGCAGGTCGAGCAGTGCGCGGCCTGATGAGGGGACCAGGAGGGGGAGGGACGGGAGCGGACGGGGGACAGCGGGGTGGGGGTCAGCATGTGGTGCTCGCACAAGGAATCACAACGGGGTCATTGTCCCACCGGGTTTTCCATGAGCTGAGCGGCAAAACGCCGCGACGCGAGCTGCGTCGCGGTTGCGTTACGGCAAGGCAATCAGGTTTCCGAATTGTCTGGTTCGGCGGCGGCCGCCGGCGGATGCGAGGCGGCCGAGGGGATCAGCAGCACCGGCAGCGAGGCCTGCCGCAGGCATTGCTCGGCGATGCTGCCGAGCACCAGGCGCTTGAAGCCGCGGCGCCCGTGCGTGCCCAGCACCAGCAGGTCGGCCTGGTACTCCTTGGCGGCCTCGAGGATCAGCGAGGAGACGTCGGCCAGCGTGGTGGCCTCGCCGGTCAGCACGTCGCCCTTCACGCCGGCCTCCTGCATGCGCTGCGCGAATTCGCGGGTCAGGTCGCCGCCCTGCTCGATCAGTTGCGCGCGCAGCACCGAGGGATCGTAGCCGGGCACGTTGTAGTAGAGGGTCGCGTTCTCGACCGCGTAGAACGCGCGCAGCGTGGCGCGTTCGGAGCGCGCGAGCGCGAGGGCGGAGTCGAATGCGTGACGCGAGGTTTCACTGCCGTCGACTGCAACGAAGATGCGCTGGTACATGGTGGCTCCGTGGTGCGTTGAATGAGGGACCGGCCGAGGCCGGGCGGCGTGTGTGCCTTGCTGGATGGGAGCGTATACGAACGGGCCCCGGCTTGCAGTGCCGTGGATCAAAGGCGATTCCGGGAACTGCGCGGTTCGTGTCGCATGATGCGGCGCATCGAGAGACATCGCACGGCGCATCGAGGCCGGCGTGGAGATTCCACGATGTGGGTGGATTGTGAACGCGGCGGCGCGCGCCGATCGGTGAAAACCCCGCCTTCAGACGGCGCGATGCCCGAGGCGCGGCGCGCGCGCGATCATCCAGTGTCGACGGGTTTTATTTCAACTAGAAGGCACCGGGACGACAGAGTATGATTCCCTTTCGAGACGGCGCGGCGGCACGTGCCGGCCGCGCGGCTCCTGCCCGCAACGGGCACCGCGGCACCCTTAACGGACGGCAGTGAAGAAGAACGCAAGGGACTTAAGGTGGGCGCACTCATGCACTCGACGACGACGGCATTCACGCATCGCGGCTATCTGTTGAATTGCGCTCCGGCGCGTGCCAGCGACGGTTCGTTCCAGCCTTACGTGGTCATCTCCCGATCCAGCGACGGCGAATTGGTCGCGAATCGTTTTTTTCCATCCGATCTCCATTTCGGCGACGAAGGCGATGCGATCGCGCATGCGCGTGACTGGGCCGTGCGCTGGATCGATGCGAGCAGCATGACGGTCTAGGCGCGCTCCCCGCGCCCTGGTTTCCCGATCCCGAGTCGCGCGGGCCTGGCCCGGCGCCATCGCGCGTGCCTCGCCGCCGCAACGGAGCGCATCGGCGCCCGGCGCGGCCCGCGTTTCGCGGGCGCGGACGAAACGCGGTAATCTTGTCGACCCTGTCATTCACCTTTTTCAAACAGCGCGGCCGTTCGTTACGCATGTTACGCACGGCCGTCCACAGCGCCATGTCGAAATCGTCCGCTTCGTCCCTCACCCGCGGCTGGGGTCTTGAACAGATCGTCGCCGAACTGCGCGAGTCGCGCGAAACGCTGCATCGCACGCGGCACCCGCGCGGCATTCGCGAGCTGCCCTCGCGCGATGCGATCTGCAAGATTGTGACCGGCCTGCGTGCCTCGCTGTTTCCGACGCATTACGGCGCGCCCGACCTGACCGACGAGAGCGTCGATTTCTACGTCGGCCACACGCTGGAGAGCACCCTGCGCGTGCTGCACGAGCAGGTGCGTCGCGCGCTGCCGTTCCTGCCCGAGTACGCCGATGCGGAGCCGGGCCCGCTCGACGAACGCGCGTTCGAGATCGCGCGCACCTTCGGCGAGCAGTTGCCGGCGATCCGCGCGCTGCTGGTCAGCGACATCCAGGCCGCCTACGCGGGCGACCCCGCCGCGCAGCACATCACCGAGATCCTGCTCTGCTACCCCGGCGTGCTGGCGATGATGCACCACCGCCTCGCGCATGCGCTGCACAAGCTCGGCGTGCCGCTGCTGGCGCGCTTCATCAACGAGATCGCGCATTCGGCCACCGGCATCGACATCCACCCCGGCGCGACCATCGGGCCGAGCTTCTTCATCGACCACGGCACCGGCGTGGTGATCGGCGAGACCGCCATCATCGGCGAGCGCGTGCGCGTCTACCAGGCCGTCACGCTCGGCGCGAAGAGCTTCCCCGCCGACGGCGACGGCACGCTGGTGAAGGGCAACGCGCGCCACCCGATCGTCGAGGACGACGTGGTGATCTATGCCGGCGCGACCATCCTCGGGCGCGTCACGATCGGGCGCGGCTCGGTGATCGGCGGCAACGTCTGGCTTACGCACAGCGTGCCGCCGGGCAGCAGCGTGGCGCAGGGCAAGGTACGCGAGGGCGAGCGCGGCGCCGGCGAGAACGGCGAGGCGCAAGCCTAGGCAGGAAGCATGAAAAACAGGCGCCACGTTCGTGGCGCCTGTTTCAAACGGTATCGAAGGTGAGGTTTTTCGGGAGCCGCCGCCATCGAGGGTGATGCGCCGCGAGCAACGATCGACCCGCTTGATCAGGGTTCCGAAGCAAGGCGCCTTCGAACCAGGCGCCTGACGCTGTGGTTCGACTCAGCTGCCGCGGGCCGGCGAGCGATGCTTGTAGAGCACGTCCTGATCGACGCGAATCAGGTTCTGTCCCGCATCCACCACGAAATCCACGCCGTTGTAGGCGCTGCCCGTCAGCAGCAGGATCGCGTTGGCGACATCCTCGGGCCCCGCGATGCGCGCCAGCGGCGTGGAGGCACGGCTCGCATGCGCGAAATCGGCCTCGGTCTGGTCGTCGCTGGGCAGCATCAATCCCGGGAACACCGCGTTCACGCGCAGCACCGGCGCGGCCGACATCGCCAGCATCTGGGTCAGGTTGCCGAGCGCGGCCTTCGCGACCGTGTAGCTGAAGTGGTCGCGATGGAAGTTCTCCTTGATCTTCTGGTCGATCACGTTGATTACCACGCCCTGCCGGCCGGCGGCCTTGGCGCGCTCGTAGAAGGCCCGGGCGAGCAGGATCGGCGCGCGGCAGTTGACGGTCCAGGCGCTGTCGAAGGCGGCCAGGTCGAAGCCGGGGAAGTGGTCCTGCCAGAACACCGAGGCGTTGTTGACCAGCACGTCGAGCCGCCCGAAGCGGGCATGGACCGCCTCGACCAGCGCATCGCAGGCCGCGGCGTCGGCCAGGTCGGCCTGCAGCGCGATGGCCTCGCCGCCGTCCGTGCCGATCTCGCCGACGGCCTCGGCGGCCGCCTCGGCCGAGCGGTCGTAGTGGACCGCGACGCGATAGCCCCGCGCGCCGAAGTGCCTGGCGAAGGCGCGGCCCGCGCGACGCGCGGCGCCCGTCACCAGCACCACGGGCGCCTCGCGCAGGTCGGTGTCGTGCGGCATCACGTGTTCGTCAGGTTGACCGAGGACGGATTCGACACGATCGAGAGGAATTCGCGACGCGTGGACGGATCGGTGCGGAAGGTGCCGAGCATGCGCGAGGTGACCATCTCGACGCCGGGCTTGTGGATGCCGCGCGTGGAGATGCACTGGTGGGCGGCTTCGAGGATCACGCCCACGCCCTTGGGCTGCAGTACCTCGAACAGCGTGTCGGCGATCTGCACCGTCATCTTTTCCTGGATCTGCAGGCGCTTGGCGAAGGCGTCCACCAGCCGCGCCAGCTTCGAGATGCCGACCACGCGGTGGTTCGGCAGGTAGGCCACGTGCGCGCGCCCGATGATCGGCACCATGTGGTGCTCGCAATAGCTCTCGAAGCGGATGTCCTTCAGCACGATCATCTCGTCGTAGCCTTCCACCTCGCTGAAGGTACGCGCGAGGATGTCCTTCGGCTCGAGCTGGTAGCCCTTGAAGAATTCCTCGTAGGCGCGCGCCACGCGCGCGGGCGTGTCGAGCAGGCCCTCGCGGGTAGGATCGTCGCCGGCCCAGCGCAGCAGGACGCGCACGGCGTCCTCGGCTTCGGCGCGGCTCGGGCGCTCGGCGGGTTGGGCGGTCTTGGCGACCGTGGTCTCGGCTGCCGCCTTGCCGGCGGTCTTGCGTTTGGACATGCTCTCGGGCTCCTAGGGTTGCCGCCTGGCGCGGCTGACCGGGCATTGTTTCATGGTTTTGACGCAGATGCCGCGCCTTGTCCCGGATAGGGTTATTCGACGGCGTCCGGGGTGAGGTTCATTTCGGCCATTCGTCCAGCGCGTCGTTGAACAGGTCGGCCACCATGCCGCGCAGCCAGGCCGTGCGCGGATCGTTGTGGTACTTGCGATGCCAGTGCTGGCGCAGGTCGAAGCGCGGCAGCGGCAAGGGCGGCTCGACCAGGGTGATCGAGGCGTGCTCGGCCGCGTAGGCATAACCGATCGCGTGCGGCACGGTGGCGATCAGATCGGTGCGGCCCAGGATGAAGGGCAGGCTCATGAAGTGCGGCGTCTCCAGCACCGCGCGCCGCTGCAGCCGCGCCTTCGCCAGGTGCTGCTCGAGGATCTCCTGGCTGCGCCCCTCGGCGCGCACCACGGCGTGGCCGCAGGCGAGGAACTGCTCCAGCGTGAGCGGTTTGCCGGCCAGCGGATGGCCGCGTCGCATCAGGCAGATGAAGCGATGCGTGAACAGACGCTGCTGGAAGAAGTTGCTGCCGCCCAGGTCGGGGAAATAGCCGACCGCCAGGTCGACGCCGCCCGCCTCCAGCCCGCGCTCGATCTCCGCATGCGGCAGCGACACCGAGCGCAGGTTCGCGCGCGGCGCGCGCCGCGCCAGCTCCTGCAGCAGCCTGGGCAGGAACACGATCTCGCCGACGTCGGACAACGCGATCGAGAAGGTGCTGGTATCGGTCGCCGGATCGAAATCGTGCGGCGCGACCAGCCCGCGGCGGATCTGCGCGAGCGCGTCGCGCGCGGCCGGCACCAGGGCCAGCGCACGCGGCGTCGGCTCCATGCCGCGCGAGGTGCGCACGAACAAGGGATCGCCGAAATGCTCGCGCAGCCGGCCCAGCGCCGCGCTCACGCGCGGCTGGCTGACGCCGAGCAGGTCGCCGGCGCGGCTCACGTTGCGCGTCTCGTCGAGCGCCACCAGGTAGGGAATCAGGTTCAGGTCGAGTTCGGACATGCCTCACCACTATCGGAATTCGATATGGAACATATCTCCAAAATGGCATTGCCGCATAGTCGGCGAAGCCCGAACATCCGTTTCACTAATCGAATCAATGTTCAGGAGACGAACAATGCGTACCCAGGTCGCGATTGTCGGCGCCGGTCCCGCCGGGCTGCTGCTTTCCCATCTTCTTCGCCTGCAGGGCATCGACGCGGTGCTGGTCGAGGCGCGCTCGCGCGAGTATTGCGAGAACCGGATCCGCGCCGGCGTGCTGGAGCAGGGCACCGTCGACACGCTCAACCAAGCCGGGCTCGGCGAGCGCATGCGCAGCCAGGGGCTGGTGCATCACGGCATCGAGCTGCTGTTCTCGGGCGAGCGGCACCGCATCGACCTGTCGGCGCTGACGGGCGGCCGCGCGATCACCGTCTATAGCCAGCACGAGGTGGTGCGCGACCTGATCGCCGCCGGCATCGAGCAGGGTCACGCGATGCATTTCGAGGTGAGCGAGGTGGCGCTGCACGAGGTGACCGGCGAACGGCCGGCCGTCACCTTCCGGCGCCAGGACGGCGTGGCCGAGCGCATCGATTGCGACTTCATCGCCGGCTGCGACGGCTTCCACGGCATCGCGCGGCAGACCATTCCCGAGGCGCTGCAGCGCTGCTACGAGCGCGTCTATCCCTTCGCCTGGCTCGGCATCCTGGCCGACGCGGCGCCTTCGCTCGACGAGCTCGTTTATGCCCATCACGAGCGCGGTTTCGCGCTGTTCTCGATGCGCTCGCCCAGCGTCACGCGGCTCTACCTGCAATGCCGCCCCGACGAGGATCTCGCGCAATGGTCCGACGCGCGGATCTGGGACGAACTGCACACGCGCTTCTCGAACGGCACGGGCTGGACGCCGACCGAAGGCGCGATCACGCAGAAGAGCGTCACGCCGATGCGCAGCTTTGTGTGCGAGACCATGCGCCACGGCCGGCTGCTGCTGGCCGGCGACGCCGCCCACATCGTGCCGCCGACCGGCGCCAAGGGCATGAACCTGGCGGTGGCCGACGTGCGGACGCTGTCGCGGGCGCTGGCCGCCCACTATCGCGGCGACGCCGCACCGCTCGACGCCTATTCGTCGACCTGCCTGGAACGCGTCTGGCGCGCCGAGCACTTCTCCTACTTCATGACCAACATGCTGCACGCCTCGCCCGAGGACACGCCCTTCGTCGATCGCCTCAAGCTGGCCGAGCTGAAGTACGTGACGCGCTCGCCCGCGGCGGCGCGCGCGCTGGCCGAGAACTACGTCGGCCTGCCCTTCGACGACGCGGCCGCCTCCGCATCACCCCGCCTTGACAAGGCCGCGAGCGAGATTCTATGATCGCCGCATCGTTCGCTAATCGAATCTGAGTTCGAAATACGAACAAATCGGGCCAAGGACGGCCCGGTGCGGCGTGCCTTCGGAGGAAGTCCGGCGCGCTGTCCGACGCTCGCGTGGCGCGACGCGGATTCCCTCAGGAAGAGCCATGGTCAACAAGATTTTCGATTCCCTGCAGTCGGCGGTGGCCGACATCCACGACGGCGCGACGGTGATGATCGGCGGCTTCGGCACGGCCGGCATGCCGTCCGAGCTGATCGACGCGCTCATCGCGCACGGCGCGCGCGATCTGACGATCGTCAACAACAATGCCGGCAACGGCGAGACGGGCCTGGCGGCGCTGCTGAAGGCCGGGCGGGTGCGCAAGATCATCTGCTCGTTCCCGCGCCAGGCCGATTCGCAGGTGTTCGACGCGCTCTACCGCGCCGGCGAGATCGAGCTGGAGCTGGTGCCGCAAGGCAACCTGGCCGAGCGGATCCGCGCGGCGGGCGCCGGCATCGGCGGTTTCTTCACGCGCACCGGCTACGGCACGCGGCTGGCCGAGGGCAAGGAGACGCGCGAGATCGACGGCAAGCAGTATGTGCTCGAGACGCCGATCCACGCCGATTTCGCGCTGATCAAGGCCTTCAAGGGCGATCGCTGGGGCAACCTGGTGTATCGCAAGACGGCGCGCAACTTCGGGCCGGTGATGGCCAGCGCGGCGAAGACCACCATCGTGCAGGTCTCGCAGGTGGTCGACCTGGGCGGGCTCGATCCCGAACACATCGTGACGCCGGGCATCTTCGTGCAACGCGTCGTCGAAGTGCCGCAAGCCGTGCATGCGGCCGAACTCGGCGCGCAAGCCGCCTGAACCCGGAGGACACCACCATGAAACGACTGACCCGCGATGAGATGGCGCAACGCGTCGCCCAGGACATCCCCGAAGGCGCCTACGTGAACCTCGGCATCGGCGTGCCGACCCTGGTGGCCAACCACCTCGGCGCCGACAAGGAAATCTTCCTGCACAGCGAGAACGGCGTGCTCGGCATGGGCCCGGCGCCCGAGGCCGGCCATGAGGACGACGAACTGATCAACGCCGGCAAGCAGCACGTCACGCTGCTGACCGGCGGCGCGTTCTTCCACCACGCCGATTCCTTCGCGATGATGCGCGGCGGCCATCTCGACTACTGCGTGCTCGGCGCCTTCCAGGTGTCGGCCAGGGGCGACCTGGCCAACTGGCACACCGGCGCGCCCGACGCGATCCCCGCCGTGGGCGGCGCGATGGACCTGGCGATCGGCGCCAAGCAGGTGTTCGTGATGATGGAGCACCTGACCAAGCAGGGCGAGAGCAAGGTGGTGGCCGAATGCTCGTATCCCGTCACCGGGATCGGCTGCGTGACGCGCATCTATACCGATCTCGCCGTGCTCGACGTGACGGCCGAAGGCCTCGCCGTGCGCGAGATCTTCACCGACCTGTCGTTCGACGAACTGCAGGCGCTGACGGGCGTGCCGCTCGTCGACGCCACCGAACGCGCGGCCGCGTAAGCGCCGCTGTTTTCAAGCATTCCCGTTCTTCCAGGCGCCTGCCTGCCGATGGCCCCGCGCGACACGCCGCTTGCCGCGTCGCGCGGGGCCATTCGCCGTGCGCGCAAGGCGGCGCGCTTCGGTGGACAATAGGCGCTCCCGGCCCTTCCCGACCTGCTGACCATTCCATGTTCGAAGACAGTGCCCGACTGACCTCCCTGATCGGCGGCGATGCCACGCTGGCGCGCATCTGGTCGCCCGCCGCCACCCTGCAGCGGATGCTCGACGTCGAGGCCGCGCTGACGCGCGCGCTGGCCGCCCACGGCGTGATTCCCGCCGCGGCGGTGGCGCCGATCGTGGCGGCCTGCCGTGCCGAGCAGCTCGACGCCGAGGCGCTGGCGCGCGACGCGGCGCTCGGCGGCAATCTCGCGATCCCACTCGTCAAGCAGTTGACCGCGCGCGTCAAGGACGACGATGCCGAGGCGGCCAAGTTCGTCCACTGGGGCGCCACCAGCCAGGACATCATCGACAGCGGCCTGGTGCTGCAGTTGCGCGACAGCTTCGATGCGATCGAGCCGCTGCTCGATGCCGTGTGCAGCTCGCTGGCCGCGCTGGCCCGCGCGCATCGCGACACGCCGATGATCGGCCGCACCTGGCTGCAGCAGGCACTGCCGATCACGCTCGGCCTGAAGTTCGCGCAATGGCTCGATACCCTGGGCCGCCATCGCCGGCGGCTCGCCGCGCTGCGCGGCGAGGTGCTGGTGCTGCAGTTCGGCGGCGCGGCCGGCACCCTGGCCAGCCTGCGCGAGGCCGCGCCGAAGGTGGCCGCCTCGCTGGCCGAGGATTTGCAATTGACGCTGCCCGAGGTGCCCTGGCACACGCAGCGCGATCGCATCGCCGAAACCGCTTCGTTTCTCGCGATGGTGATCGGCACGCTCGGCAAGATCGCGCGCGATATCTCGCTGCAGATGCAGACCGAGATCGGCGAACTGGCCGAGCCGGCCGCGGCCGGCAAGGGTGGTTCCTCGACCATGCCGCACAAGCGCAACCCGGTCGGCTGCGCGGCCGTGCTGAGCGCCGCCGTGCGCGCGCCGGGCCTGCTCGCCACGGTATTCGCGGGGATGGTGCAGGAGCACGAACGCGCGCTCGGCGGCTGGCAGGCCGAATGGGAGGCGCTGCCCGAGCTGGCGCGCCTGGCCGGCGGCGCGCTGGCCCAGGTGGCGCAGATCGTCGGCGGCCTGCAGGTCGATACCGCGCGGCTGGCCGCCAATCTCGACGCCACGCGCGGCCTGGTGCTCGGCGAGGCCGTGATGCTCGCGCTCGGCGACCGGATCGGCCGGCTCGACGCGCATCACCTGGTCGAGCAGGCCTCGAAGGAAGCGGTACGCTCGAACCGAACCCTGCATGACGTGCTGGCCGCCGATCCCGTCGTCTCCGCGCAGCTCGCGCCCGAGGCGCTGGCGCGGCTGCTCGATCCCGCTCATTACGTCGGCGAGGCCGGTGCCTTCGTCGATGCCGTGCTCGCGCGTCACGCGAGCGGCAATTAAGGAGAACTAGTGATGCCTTTTGCTTCTGTCAACGGCGTGAAGCTGCATTACCGAATCGATCGTGCCGCGAACGCCGAGGCACCGTGGCTGGTGTTTTCGAATTCGCTCGGCGCGGACCTGTCGATGTGGGCCGCGCAAGTCGATGCGCTGGGCGCGCATTTCAACCTGCTGCGCTACGACACGCGCGGCCACGGCCACTCGGAAGCGCCGGCCGGCGCCTACACGATCGACCAGCTCGCCGGCGACGTGATCGGCCTGCTCGACCACCTGGGGATCGAGCGCGCCCATTTCTGCGGCATCTCGATGGGCGGCCTGACCGGCGCCGCATTGGCCGCGCGTCATCCGCGGCGTATCGGGCGCGCGGTGCTGGCCAACACGGCGGCCAAGATCGGCTCGCCCGAGGTATGGGAGCCGCGCGCGGCGAAGGCGCGCGACGAAGGTATGCGCGCGCTGGTCGACGCGGTGCTGCAGCGCTGGTTCAAGAAGGAATTCTTCGCGGCCGAACCGCGTTTGGTCGACGTGGTGCGCGACACCTTCGTGCATAACGACAAGCAGGGTTATGCCGCCAACTGCGACGCGCTGAACGCAGCCGACCTGCGCGAGGAAGTGAAGGGCATCGCGCTGCCGGTGCTGGTGGTGACGGGCGCGCACGACATGTCGACGCCGCCCGCGCTGGGCCGCGAGCTGGCTGCCGCGATTCCGGGCGCGAAGCACGTCGAGTTCGACGCCGCGCATATCTCCAACATCGAATGCGCCGAAGGTTTCAACCGCGCGCTGATCGAATTCCTGACCGCCTGACGGAGCCGCAAGATGGACGAGAAACAACGCTACGAAGACGGCCTGGGCGTGCGCCGCGCCGTGCTCGGCGAGGCCCATGTCGATCGCTCGCTGGCCAATCGCAACGAGCTGACCACCGAGTTCCAGGACCTGATCACGCGTTATGCCTGGGGCGAGATCTGGACCCGCGAGGGCCTGCCGCGTCACACGCGCAGCCTGCTGACGATCTCGATGATGGTGGCCCTCAATCGCGGCGAGGAACTGGCGCTGCATCTGCGCGCGGCCAAGAACAACGGCGTGACGCGCGACGAGATCAAGGAAGTGCTGATGCAGACCGCGATCTATTGCGGCGTGCCGGCGGCGAATTCGGCCTTCCACCTGGCCGACCGGATCTTCAAGGAAGAGGACGCGGGCGGCGCCGCCTGAGCGGCTCGCCCGCCAGGGCGAGGCAGGCGCCGGCGAGACGGCGCCGTTGCTCGAACGACATGAAAACGGGGCGGCACTTGCCGCCCCGTTTTCATTCCTCGGCGTCGTGGATCTTGGCGAACTGGCGCAGATAGGCACGCAGCGCCGACTCGACACAGCGGCGATCGGCCGAGGTGGCCGCGCGCATCGTGTGCTCGTCGCCGAACAGGGTGCGCGGCGCGATATAGGTGCCCACCTCGCTGTGCTCGCGCAGCACGCGGATGTGATGCGTGTTCGGATGATATTCGGCCCGCCAGTGCAGGCCTTCGATGCGGTCGCCGGCTTTCATGGTGTGCTTCATCGGACCCTCCTGCCCGGGCGGGCGCGCCGTCGACGCGCCGGCGTCCGGGACCGACCAGCCTACGCCTGCACGCGGCGGCCGACAACCGGAAATGCCGCGCGCCGGCATGCCGGATTCGGGGTCAGGCGGCCAGCAGCCGGGCGAACAGCGGATAGAGCGAAGCCACCAGCAGGATCGCCATGGTCACGTTGAACATGCGCAGCCGCCGCGGATTCGACAGGAAGCCGCGCATGCCCTGGCCGAACGCGGCCCACACGCCGATGCAGGGAAAGCCCACCAGGATGAACACCAGCGCCATGCCGATCGCGTTGGTGCCGTAGCTGGCCGAGAGCTGGACCGTGGTGGCGGCGGTCAGCACCATCATCCAGGCCTTCGGGTTGACGAGCTGGAACAGCGCGGCCTCGACGAAGGTCATCGGGCGCGACTTGCCCTTGTTGGCATTCACCTGGCCCGAGGTGCCGATCTTCCAGGCCAGGTAGAGCAGGTAGGCGATGCTGGCGACCTCGAGCACCGTGTAGAGCACGGGCAGTTGCGCGAAGGCCTCGCCCAGGCCGAAACCCACCGCCACCATCATGATCGCCACCCCCGTGCTGATGCCGACCATGTGCGGCAACGTGCGACGGAAGCCGAAATTGACGCCGGATGCCAGCAGCATGGTGTTGTTCGGGCCTGGCGTGATCGACGTCACGAGTGCGAACAGCATGCCGGCCGGCAGCGCGCTCAGGGTGATGATGTTCATGGGTGCCTCTCGAGACCGGGAATGGGAAACAGTCGGGGAAGAGGCAGTGTAGCGACAGTTATCTGTACAGTACCGATACAGTTTGGCTGGATGGCAGCGATACGGCGCGGCTGGCTGGATGGCGATGTGTGCCGAGGCTTGCCTGATGGAGCCTGGTCTGGCGGCGATCTCGCGATGCTGTCCGGAGCGTCATGTCCACATGACTGACTAGCAAGACCGCCAGTTTTCTCGTTCGTTTATCTGAGATTCAGCTATTCTTGAAATATCTGGAATGCAGATATATCGCGCATATCTGGATTTCAGATAAACTCAAAAAATCTGGAATCAGGATATTTTTCTCCATGGCCTTGATCCTCTCGCCCCAGAAGCTGATGTCGGCCCTGCAACTCGGGCAGTTGCTGAAGAGCGCCCGCAAGCGGCGCAAGCTCACGCAAGCGCAAGTGGGGACGCGCCTGGGCCTGAGCCAGAACCGCATCTCCCATCTCGAACAGCATCCCGAGGAATTGAGCTTCCGGCAACTGCTGGGCTGGTGCGCTGTCGTGGGACTGGAACTGCGGCTCGGCGAGCCCGATCATTCGCCGCCCGGCGACGAACTGGAGTGGTGAGATGGGGCGCCGCTCGCACAGTCAGACACTTGCCCTCTGGGCCAATGGCGAACCGGTCGGACGCTGGACCGTCACGGCGCGCGGCGAGATGGAACTGCGCTATGACGACGCCTGGTTTCGCTCCCCCCGGGGGCGGCCGCTCTCCCTGTCGCTGCCTTTCACGGTCGGCAACGCGGCGATACGCGGCCCCGCCGTCTCCCATTACTTCGAAGGCCTGCTGCCCGACAGCGACACGATTCGCAAACGCGTCGCCGCCCGCTTCCGGACCGGCTCCACCGACGCGTTCGATCTTCTGCGTGTGATCGGGCGTGATTGTGTCGGCGCATTGCAACTGCTGCCCGAGGGCGAGACGCCACACGGTATCGATCGCATCGACGGCATCGCGCTGGACGAGGAGGCGATCGAGCGGCATCTGCTGGAAATGGTCACGCCCGATCGCTTCGCGGGCGCGCGCGATCCCGACGACGATTTCCGGATCTCGCTGGCCGGCGCGCAGGAAAAGGACGCCTTCCTGTGGTGGAACGGTCGATGGATGAAGCCGCGCGGCGCCACGCCTACCACGCATATCTTCAAGCTGCCGCTGGGTTTGATCGGCGGCCGGCGTGCCGATTTCAGCACCTCGGTGGACAACGAGTGGCTGTGCCTGCGCCTGTTCAAGGCCTATGGCCTGCCGACCGCCAACGCAAGCGTCGCCGCTTTCGGCACCCAGCGCGTGCTGGTGGTCGAACGTTTCGATCGCATCGTCTCGACGAGCGGTTCGCGCCTGCTTCGCCTGGTCCAGGAGGATTTCTGCCAAGCCACCGCCACGTCACCGCTGCTCAAATACGAAAACGAAGGCGGGCCGGGCCTGAAGGCCTTGTTCGAGCTCGTCCATCAATCGCGCGAGGCCGAGCGCGACCTGCGCACCCTGATGGCGACACAGATTCTGTTCTGGCTGCTGCGTGCGCCCGACGGTCATGCCAAGAATTTCAGCATCCAGTTGCAAGGCGGCGATGCGGGAGGGTTTCGTCTCACTCCGATCTACGACGTGATGTCCGCCTATCCGGTGATGGGCGACGGGCCGAATCAATGGGCCGCGCGGGACATCAAGCTGGCGATGGCGCTGCTCGGCAGGAACCGCCACTATCAGGTGCATACCATTCGACGCCGGCATTTCAACAGCACGGCGCGCAAGCTCGGTTATGGCGACGACGCCGAGCCGCTGATCCAGGAACTGATCGCACGCACGCCGGCGGCCATCGAGCAGGTAGCGGCCGAACTGCCGGACGGATTTTCGCAACGCGTGGCCGATACGGTACTGGGCGGCTTGCTGAGTGCCGCGCGGGAGCTCGAGCGAATGACGCCGGATTGAGGTTCGCCGCATGCGATCGTCGGTGGCGACGAAGGCGGTTCAGCGGTGCTCGCGCGATCGCGCGCTGCTATCGCCCGCGCGCTGCCTTGCGTCCCCTGGCTTCCGCCGTCGCCAGTTCACGCGCATCCAGCACGTAATCGCGCGAGCCGGCCAGCCGCTCGACGCCGAGGTCGATGAAGGCGCGCACTCGCGACGGCTGCGCCGTGCGACTGCCGTAATAGAGGTAGACGCTCATGTGATCGGCCGCATGTCGAGAGAGCAGCGGCACCAGCCGCCCGGCACGGATCAGCGGCGCCGCCGACAGGCCCGACAACAGCCCGATCACCTGCCCCGACAGGACCGCCTCGGTTTCCAGTTGCGCATCGTTGGTCGACAGCATCGGCGGCAGCTCATGCCGGATCACCTCGTCGCCCACCCGCAGCAGCCAGGGAAGCACGCGACCGCTGCCGGGATGGCGGAACACGCTGCAGCGATGCGAGGCGAGCTGCTCGATCGAAGCCGGCGCGCCGTGCGCGGCCAGGTAGGCCGGTGCCGCGCAGACGATCAGTTGCAGGGCGAACAGGCGGCGCGCGGTGAGCTCGTCCTCCAGCGTGGTGCCGATGCGGAAGCCGACATCGATGCGATCCCGCACCCAGTTGCCGATGCGATCGTCGAGCGTCACGTCGGGCTGGATCCCGGGATGGCGCCGGCAGAATTCGTCGACCAGCGGCCAGAGCACCGGCAGAAACGAGTATTTCGGCGCGACGATGCGCAGCGGCCCGGCGATCTCGTCCTTCGCGATGCGCGCGCGGTCGATGGCGCGCGCCAGCGCCGCCAGCGCGGGCTGCGTGGTTTCGAGGAACTGCTGGCCTTCGTGGGTGAGCGCGAGGCTGCGGGTGGTGCGATGCAGCAGGCGCACGCCGAGCCGTTTCTCGAGCGCGGCCAGCGCCTGGCTTGCGGCTTGCGGGCTGATGCCCTGCGCGGCCGCGGCGCGTCGGATGCTACCCAGCTCGATGGCCTTGATGAAGATCTCGATCGCGCGGACGTCGCTGACGGACATGGGGCACCCCGGAAAAAAGGAGCAGGCAGTATCAACCTGAACTTGCCAATGGAGCAAGCGGTGGAAGGCTACTGGATTGATGGTCGCCTGCTTAGAATGGGCCCGGTCTCATTCACCATCACCGGGAGGATTCCATGAGCGAGAACATCGACGGCAAGGTCGTCGTCATCACCGGCGCCAGCAGCGGCCTGGGCCTGGCGGCCGCGCGCCACCTCGCCGCGCGGGGCGCGCGCGTGGTGCTCGGCGCGCGGCGCATCGAGCGCCTGCAGCAACTGGTCGAGGAATTGAGCGGGCAGGGCGCGCGTGCGCTGGCCTTCGCGGCCGACGTGACCGTGCGCGAACAGGTCGAGCGGCTCGTTGACGGCGCGGTGCAGGGCTTCGGCCGCATCGACGTGATGATCAACAACGCGGGGCTGATGTCGCTCGCGCCGCTGGAGCGCCTGAAGGTCGACGAATGGGATCGCATGATCGACGTGAACCTGAAGGGCGTGTTGTACGGCGTCGCGGCGGCGCTGCCGCACATGCAGCGCCAGATGTCGGGGCAGGTGATCAACGTGTCCTCGGTGGCGGGTCACAAGCTGATGCTCAACGGCGCCGTCTACAGCGCCACCAAGCACGCGGTCGGGGCCCTGTCCGAAGGCCTGAGGCAGGAGATCAAGCCCTGGAACATCCGCACCACGGTGATCTCGCCGGGTGCCGTGGACACCGAGCTGCCGGGCGGCGTGAGCGAGCCGGATATCGCGCGCGGCCTGGGCGACTTCTACGCGGCCAACGCGATTTCCGCCGACTCCTTCGCGCGCGCGGTGGCCTTCGCCATCGCCCAGCCCGAGGACATGGACGTCAACGAGATCCTGTTCCGGCCGACCCGGCAATTGCCCTGAGGCACGGCGATGCGGCTTCGACATCGACGAATCGAGCCGCATCGCGATCACCGAAACAACTCGCGCAATTGAATACGAATATGCGCAATGCGAATCCTTATTCGCAATAAACATTCCAGATAATAAATCTCCATATCGAAAAGACTGCGTGCTAAGCTCGCTCCGCCATATGCCGAGCCGCCTCGACAGCAAGCGAATTCGAGATTCATTTCAACTCGCGGCCGGCTCGAAATGACTATTCAAAAAAATACAAGAAAAAGCCTTTTCGGCTTTCATTGAAGCCCTCTCGCGGATGGTGCAGGCGGATGCCCGGCCTGGGATGTCGGCGTGAAAACGATGGAATTTTTCGACGGAAAACCCGCGTTTTCAAATACGGAGAGATTCATATGTTGAAGCTTCGTCACGTCAGCTTGACGCTCATTGCCACCGCGGTCACTTCGCTGGCCGCCTGCGGCGGCGACGACGGCGCCTCGCCCGGCGGCCTCGCGCTCGCGCAGAGCTCGGTGGTCGGCGCCAAGGCCAGCACCTTCGCCACCTCGAATACGCCCGACTTCGGCCCGAACGTGGTCGTGTTCGACCCGAGCATGTCGAGCGCCTCGATCCAGTCGCAACTCGACAATGCCTTCAATTCGCAATTGCGCAGCCCCACCGCGCAATTCGGGTCGCAACGCTATGCATTCCTGTTCAAGCCGGGCAGCTATAACAACATCAATGCCAATGTCGGTTTTTATACGGCGATCGCCGGGCTCGGCAAGAATCCCGACGACACGGCCATCAGCGGCAGCGTGAATGTCGACAGCGGCTGGAATTACGGCGATCAATCGAATGCGACGCAGAATTTCTGGCGCTCGGTGGAGAATCTCGCGGTGTCGCCCAACGGCGGCACCGATCGCTGGGCGGTCTCGCAGGCCGCGCCGATGCGGCGGGTCCATATCCGGGGCAACCTGACGCTCGGACCGTCGAACCAGGGCGACGGGCAGGGTTATGCCAGCGGCGGCTACATCGCCGACAGCAAGATCGACGGCACCGTGTCCTCGGGTTCGCAGCAGCAGTGGTACACGCGCGACAGCACCATCGGCAACTGGGTCAACGGCGTCTGGAACATGGTGTTCTCCGGCGTGCAGGGCGCGCCCGCGCAATCGTTCCCGGCCACCTGGAACGCGGCGCCGCCCTACACCACGCTCGGCACCACGCCGGTCTCGCGCGAGAAGCCGTACCTCTACATCGACAGCGCCGGCAACTACAACGTGTTCGTGCCCGCGCTGCGCAACAACGCCAGCGGCATCACCTGGGCCTCGGGCGCGACGCCGGGCAGCTCGATCCCGATGAGCCAGTTCTACGTCGCGCGTCCGTCCGATACGGCCGCGACCCTCAACGCCGCCCTGCAGCAAGGCCTCAACCTGTTCTTCACGCCCGGCACCTACCACCTGAGCCAGCCGATCGCGATCACGCGCGCCGACACGGTGGTGCTCGGCATCGGCTTCCCGACGCTGACGCCCGACAACGGCGTGAACGCGATGACGGTGGCGGACGTCAACGGCGTGAAGATCTCCGGCCTGCTGTTCGATGCCGGCACCGTGAACAGCAACGCGCTGCTGACGGTCGGCACCGCCGGCTCCTCGGCCAGCCACGCGGGCGATCCGGTCAGCGTGCAGGACGTGTACTTCCGCATCGGGGGGGCGGTGTCCGGCAAGGCCACCAACAGCCTGGTGGTGAACGCCAACGACACGCTGATCGACCATATCTGGGCCTGGCGCGCGGACCACGGCTCGGCGCCGACCGGCTGGACCGTCAACACCGCCGATACCGGCGTGGTGGTGAACGGCGCGAACGTGCTGGCCACCGGCCTGTTCGTCGAGCACTACCAGAAGTACAACGTGCAGTGGAACGGCCAGAACGGCAGGACCATCTTCTTCCAGAACGAGCTGCCCTACGACGTGCCGAACCAGTCCGCCTGGATCAGCCCGGCAGGCAACGGCTACGCGGCCTACAAGGTGGCCGCCGGCGTGACCAGCCACGAGACCTGGGGGATGGGCAGCTACTGCTTCTTCAACGTCAATCCCTCGGTGAATGCGCTGCACGGCTTCGAGGTGCCGCAAACGGCCGGCGTGAAGCTGCATGACACCTTCACGGTATCGCTCGGCGGGGTGGGCACCATCACGCACATCGTCAACAACACCGGCGCGCAGGCAGCCGGCGTGTCGACGATTCCGGTGAACCTGGTCAGCTATCCGTGACGATCGCGATGCGATGAAGCGTCGACGTCGTGCCGGGGCGCGCTTCTCCGCGTGTCCCGGCACGATCGCGAGGTGGCCGGGACATCTCGGGATCGTGTGCAGATTTGTCGTCGGCCGCCTGCCGAATCGGGATCGATTGTGTAGTCCTTCTGATTTTCTTGTCGCGTCTGTGCGCGGCGAACCGATGAGCGTCGCGAGTGGCTAGACTGCGATGCGTTTCGCCATCGCCCGTCGCGAACCAGCGGATGGCGTCATGGCTTGTTCCTCCCCCCGAGCCCTGATATCGGAGCCGCTCCCCATGAAAATCGCCCTCGGCTTGTTCGGTGCCGCGCTTGCCCTGGTCGCCGCCTCGGCCCTGCAAGCCTGCGGCGGCGATTCCTCCGCCGCGCCCTCGCCGTCGATCGACGCGGCGGCGAAGCCGGCCGCGCTCGCCTCGCGCTGGCAACCGATCGCCTCCGACACCTGGCAATGGCAATTGCGGGGCAAGCTCAATCGCGGCTACGCCGTCGCGATCTACGACATCGACCTGTTCGACAACAGCGCGCAGACGATCGCCGATCTGCACCAGGCGGGCCGCAAGGTGGTCTGCTATTTCTCGGCCGGCAGCTCGGAAGACTGGCGCCCGGATTTCGGCCAGTTCGCCTCCGCCGACAAGGGCAAGGTGGTCAAGCGCTCGCCGGACAGCGACTGGGAAGGCGAGAACTGGCTCGACACGCGCTCGGCCAATGTCCGCGCGATCATGACGGCGCGTCTGGATCGCGCCGTCGCCAAGGGCTGCGACGGTGTCGAGCCCGACAACGTCGACGCCTACGCGAACGATTCCGGCTTTCCGCTCACGCCCGCCGACCAGGCCGATTTCAACCGCTTCATCGCCGCCGAGGCGCACCGGCGCAATCTCGCGGTGGGCCTGAAGAACGACGTCGACCAGGTCGCGCTGCTGGCGCCGTCCTTCGATTTCGCCGTCAACGAGGAATGTCACGAACAGGGCGAATGCGACAAGTACGGCCCGTTCACCTCGGCCAACAAGCCGGTCCTGAACGCGGAGTACGAGGCCAGCTACCGGACTTCGGCCGGGCAGCGCGCGCTTTGCGCCGACGCGCGCGCCCGCAAGCTGCGGACCCTGGTGCTGAGCATGGACCTGGACGACAGCTACCGCTTCAGTTGCGATTGATCGGGAATCGAGGGAGCCGGCATGCCGGCCCCCAAAAAAATCCTGATACCTCCATCAGCTCCCTTCTGCCAAACGAAATACTGCCATCGCATCGCCTGCCCAGAATCCACTGCGTTCACCGGCCTGGTCCGGACATTCAAAACAGCGGAAGGGGGAAGCATGCGGAAAACGACACTCGCGCGCCTGCTGGGCGGGCTGGTCCTGGTCGCCACGCTCGGCGCCTGCGGCGGCAATTCTGACAGCGGCGCCGGCACCGGCAGCAGCTCGGCGGCGGCCGGCGGCTCGACCACGCCGGTGCAGACCAGCAGCCAGCACGCGCTGCTGATCCAGCTCGACGGCGCGACCTATGCCGCGCTGGCGGCCGGCATCGCCAACGGTTCGCTGCCGAACCTCGCCAAGCTGCATGTGGCGCCGGCCTATAGCGGCGGCCTCAACGGCACGCTCTCGCAGCAGCCGAACCTCGATACGCCGAGCTGGGCCACGCTGCTGACGGGCACCTGGGCCAATCGCCACCAGGTGCTGTCCGATGCGCCGAACCAGGCGCTGCAGGCGCCCACCCTGTTCGACGCGCTGAAGACGGCCAAGGCCGGCAAGCTCGGCGCGGCCGTCGATTCGGCGGGCCTGGCCTCGCTGCTCGGCATCGACCGCAATGCCGGCAATCTCGACACGCTCTCCAACTGCGCCTCGGTGGACAGTTGCGTGACGCAGCAGGGCATCTCGATGATCGACCAGGGTTATGCGCTGGTGGTCGCGCAATACCATTCGGCGCAGGATGCCGCGCTGAACTACGGGCTCGGTGCCTCCGCCTATGCGAGCACGCTGCAGCAGCTCGATGCCGCGGTCGGCACGCTGGCCGCCGAGACCGCCAGGCGCAGCGGCGAGAACTGGCTGATCCTGGTCACCGGCAGCCACGGGCTCAACGCGGCGGGCGGCGCCGACGGCCTGCCGCTGCTGCCGGAATCCACCACCTTCGTCGCGATGAACCAGGCCGACAACGGCCGGCTCGGCAGCGCCGCGCAGCCGGCCTCGCTGGCCGACCTGCATGCGCGCGCCAGCATCGCCGACCTCGCGCCCACCGTGCTGGCCCAGCTCGGCGCGCTGCCGGCCGCCTCCGTCTACGAGCTCGACGGCGGCGAGTTGATCGGCGCGCAGCCGGTCTCGCAACTGACGAGCGCGAGCCCCGACAGCCGCAGCCTGGTGCTGTCCTGGACGGCGCCCGCCAGCGGCGCGATCACCGTGCTGCGCGCCGGCCAGCAGATCGCCACGCTGCCGGCCGGTACCAGCAGCTACACCGACAGCCAGCTCGGCCTGAGCGCGGCCGGCACCTACAGCTTCGACTACGTGGTGACGGCCGGCAACGCGCCGCTCGGCACCATCGCGCGGATCGCCTACGTGCCGCCGCCGCCGCCGCCCCCGCCGCTGGCCACCACGCTGAAGAACAACCTGGTGTCCTACTACCCGTTCGGCGCGCTGCCGGCGGCCGACGCGCTGAACGCCAGCACCCTGGGCCCGTTCGCGTCGGACGCGGACGGCGGCTCGCTGGCGGCCGATCCGTTCGGCTCGCAGGGGCTGCAGGTCAACACGCAGACCGTCGACACCAACGGCTTCGACGGCTACAAGCTGGTGCAGAACGCCGACATCACCGCCCAGTCGCAGTTCACGATCGGCATGTGGGTGAAGACGCCGTGCAGCGACGTGGTGGGCTTCGGCACCCCGGTGTTCGCCAACAAGAACTGGCAGACCGGCAAGAACCCCGGCATCGCGATCGGCCTGTTCCCGCAGGTGTCGGGCGCGCCCTCGGGCAGCTGCAACATCCAGTTCAACGCGGGCGACGGCACCAACCGCAACGACCTGAAGACCATGAGCGTGAGCGGCAACCAATGGGCCTACGCGGCCTTCGTGATCGACACGGCGGCCAAGACCATGACGGCCTATACCTTCGATCCGGTGCTCGGCGAGCAGAAGCAGAGCACGCCGCTCACGGTTGCGCCGTCGGCGCTCACGGGCCTCAACAACAAGACCTTCGGCATCAACGAGGACGGCACCGGCCAGTACCACATGCTGGCCTGCGGCAAGCCCGCCAGTTCCTATCCCGGCGGCTACACGGTCAATGGCTGCACCACGGTCAAGCCGAACCTCGAGGGCTTCTCGGACCTCGCGATCTGGAATCGCGTGCTCACCGAGAGCGAGCTGCAATCGATCGCGGGCTCGGGCAAGCCGCTGTCCACCATCCTCCACTGACGGAACGCCGACATGAACGCGAATTTCCCGGGCCGCCGCGGCGCCCATCTCGTGCGCGCGCTGCTGGCCGCCTGCGCCCTGAGCGTGTTGCTGGCCGCTTGCGGCGGCGACTCCTCGGACGGCGCCGCGCCGGCCCCCACCAAGGCCGATGCCGCGCCGGCCGGCTCCGGCGGCGCCAGCGCGCCGGTGCCGATCGTGGTGATGCCGGGCGCCGGGCCGTGCCCGGCCTCGGGGACGACCGCGCTGCCGTCGCCCTCGCTGAATGCCCAGCTGCGCTGCGCGCCGTGACGCGCGCCTTCCCGCGACGAACCCAGATCCGATCATGACCCTCATCGACCGCCGCTCCTTCCTCCGTGCCGCCGCCGCCGGCACGGCCTTCTCGATGTTCCCGCCGGCGATCCGCCGCGCGCTGGCGATTCCGGCCAACAACCAGACCGGCACGATCAACGACGTCCAGCACGTCGTGATCTTCATGCAGGAAAACCGTTCCTTCGACCATTACTTCGGCAGCATGGCCGGCGTGCGCGGCTTCGGCGATCGCTTCACGATCCCGCAGCCGGGCGGCGCCACGGTCTGGCAGCAGAGCGACGGCGTGCGCCCGGTGCTGCCGTTCTACCTCGACAGCACCAAGGGCAACGCGCTGCTGGTGGGCGGCGCGCATTCGTGGTCCGACGCGCATTCCGCCTGGGACGGCGGGCGCATGACCGCCTGGCCCGCCTCCAAGGGCGATGCCTCGATGGGCTACCTGCAGCAGGGCGACCTGCCGTTCCACTTCGCGCTGGCCAACGCCTTCACGATCTGCGACGCCTATCACTGCTCGCTGCACGGCGGCACCAACTCGAACCGCATCTTCCAGTGGACCGGCACCAACGGCCCGACCGGCTCGAACACGGCGGTGGTCAACAACAACGGCTGGGACGATTTCGGCCCGTCGGCCACGGGCCTGTCGTGGACCACCTATCCAGAGCGCCTGCAGGCGGCCGGGGTGAGCTGGAAGGTCTACCAGAACCAGCCCGACAACTACACCGACAACCCGCTGGCCGGCTTCGCCACCTTCCGCAAGGTCAACGAGACCCTGGCGGGTTCGCCGGACGCGCCCTACACGCCGGCCATGGAAGCGCTCTCGCCGCTCTACAAGGGGATCGGCAACACCATGCCCGACGGCGGCTTCCTGCAGGCGCTGGCCGACGACATCGCGGCCAACCGCATGCCGCAGGTGAGCTGGATCGTGTCGCCGCAAGCCTATTGCGAGCACCCGGGCGTGTCGACGCCGGGGCAGGGCGCCTACTACCTGCAACTGCTGCTCGATACGCTGACCGCGAACCCGGATGTCTGGAGCAAGACGGTGCTGCTCGTGAACTACGACGAGAACGACTGCTTCTTCGACCACATGCCGCCGCCGAACGCGCCCACGCGCAATGCCGACGGCAGCTACGCGGGCAACTCCACCGTCACCACGCAGTACGAATACTTCACGGTGCCGAACCCGACCGGCGATTCCTCGCCGCTCAAGCCCGATGGCCTGTCGTATGGCGCGGGGCCGCGCGTGCCGATGTTCGTGGTGTCGCCGTGGAGCGCGGGCGGCTGGGTCAACTCGCAGGTGTTCGACCATACCTCGGTGCTGCGCTTCCTCGAGCAGCGCTTCGGCGTGCAGGAGTCGAACATCAGCCCGTGGCGCCGCACGGTGTTCGGCGACCTGACCTCGGCCTTCAATTTCCGCAACCCGAACGCGGCCGCGACCACCGCGCGCTCGGCGCCCACCAAGGCCGCCGCCGATGCGCAATCGACCCAGCAGAGCCACGCGGGCGCGGTGCCGGTGCCGTCGGTCAGCGCGCAGACGATGCCCACGCAACAATCGGGCACGCGCGGCTCGCGTGCGCTGCCCTACGAGCTGCACACCAGCGCCAACGCCGACGTGGCGGGCGGCAAGCTGTGGCTGTCGTTCAGCAATACCGGCTCGGCCGGCGCGGTGTTCCATGTCTACGACAAGCTGCACCTGGATCGCGTGCCGCGTCGTTATACGGTGGAGGCCGGCAAGCAGTTGTCGGATTCCTGGAACGCGGTGGCCGACGACGCGGGCAGCTACGACCTCTGGGTGCTCGGGCCGAACGGCTTCCTGCGCGAGTTCAAGGGCAACGTGAGCGCGGCCGCCAACGGCCCGGCTCCCGAGGTGCGCGTCTGCTACGACCCGACCAACAACGCGGTCTACCTCACCATCATGAACGTCGGCAAGACGGCCAGCCAGGTGACGGTGAGCTCGAACGCCTATCGCAGCGACGGTCCGTGGAGCTACGCGGTGCCGGCCGGCATGCAGGTCGAGCCGTACTGGACGCTGGATGCCTCGAGCAGTTGGTACGACTTCACGCTGAGCGCCGAGAACGGCCTGTCGCGGCGCTTCGCCGGCCGCGTCGAGACCGGCCGCGACGGCATCAGCGATCCGGCAATGGGCGTGCTCGGCTGAGCCGGGCGGCGGCCGCCGGCTCGCGCTCTTCGGTGCGCGAGCCGGCGCGCGGCTCGAGATTGGCCATGAAGGCCGAGATCAGCCGCGTGCCGCCGCGCGCGTCGAGGTAGTAGAGGTACTCGTGCATCGGCGGCATCTCGTCGACCAGCGGGATCGCGCACAGCTCGGGATCGCTGCCCACCTCGCCGCGCGGCATCAGGGTGCAGCCCATGTCGTGCCGCACCGCCTCGCGCACCGCCTCGCGGCTGCCCAGCTCGATCACGCTGGCGGGCAGTTCGATGCCGGCCAGCCGCAGCACGTCTTCCATCATCGAGCGCGTGCGCGAGCCCGGTTCGCGCAGCAGCAGCGCTTCGCCGGCCAGCGCCGCGAGCGGGATGGCCTCGCGCGTGGCGAACGGATGGGACGGGTGCACCACCACCACCAGCGGATCGTTGGCGATGGTGTGCCGCACGAAACGCGGATCGTCGTCGCGCTGCGAGGAGACGGCGATATCGACGCGAAAATCCACCAGCGCGTCGAGCACCTGCTGCGAGTTGCCGATCTCGATGCTGATCTTCACGGCCGGATACTGGCGCCGGAATGCCGCGATCGCGGGCAGGATGTAGAACGGGCCGGTGGTGCCGACGCGCAGGTTGCCGGTGCGCAGCTCGCGCTCGTTGCGCAGCGCGAAGTCGATGTCGTTCTCGATTTGCATCATCTGGCCGACCAGCGGCATCAGCGAGGCGCCCGCGTCGCTGAGGTCGAGCCGGTTGCCGCGCCGATGGAACAGCTCGACCCCGTAATGGCGCTCGAGCTGCTGGATCCGCGAGGTGATGGTGGGCTGGCTCATGTCGAGCCGCCTGGCCGCGGCGGTCACGCTGCCCTGGCGGGCGGTTTCGTAGAAGGCGGCGAGAAGCAGGGGGAGCATGGCGGGAGGCGCGCGCGGGCGACAGGCGGAAGGAGCGGGCAGTGTGTGGCGGCCGCATGTCGGCTTGATGGCAGGGCGGCGCACGGGTTTGCCGGGAATACCTGCGCCGATTCGATAATGCGAACGAGAACGATGAGATTGATTTTTCAATATCCCGCCATGAATAGCATCCGATGTTTTTAAAATCCCGGAATGGCAGGCGGGGGAATCGTATTGAAATGCGTTGACCGCCATGTTGGCCGGGAATAATCTGATTCCGGTTCCGTCATTGCGGACGCCATTTCGAATCCAGGTATGACCGCGTGGCGGTTCTTTCGTCGTTTTCAAGCTCGGGAGACCACGATGTCGAAGCTCGGAAAAATCGTCTTGATCGCGCTGGCCAGCGGCTTGCTGATTGGCGGCAATGCCGCGAACGCAGCGGCAAAGGCATTCTGCTATTACCACCACAACTGCCCGGACGACGGCAAGCTGCCGAAGAACGGGCCGCCGGAGCAATACACCAAGCAGCAATGCAAGAACGGCGGCGGCAAGAGTTGGGGCGACGATCCCAAGAGTTGCGAGAACGTCAACAAGTGAAATGCGGGCGGCGCCGAATCGATGTCGTCGCGGTTCGGCGTCGGGCGTGAGTTTGATTTTCACATCCGGCATGTCTGTAATTGTTGAATTAATAAATATGTTCAGTGAGTGACGGGAAGGCGAAAAGATAATCGTCGCGGCCCGGGAGCGGCCACGACATGGGCTTCCCTCTCGGAAAGTCGTTCGACATGCCGCCGCGCTTTGCCGATAATTCACGCGGCCCGGGCGCGCCATGAAGGCGCCCCCGCTTCGACCGATACGACCGACCCGAGAATCATGCTGAAACGAAGCCTGTGCGCGCTGCTGTGGGCGATCTGCGCGATCGGCCATGCGCTGGCCGCCGAACCCGCCGTCGACCTCGCCACCGCCGGCAAGACCGTCTCCTTCACGCGCGCCGCGCTGCTGGCGCGCGCCGACGCGGCCGATATCGAGGTGGCGCGCGACGTCTCCTACGGCAAGCCGATGCGCTATCGCGCGGTGCCGCTGGCCGACCTGCTGGCGGGCGCGACGCTGCCGGCCGGGGAGGTACTCGAGACGCGCGCCGCCGATGGCTTCGCCGCGCAGTTGCCGATGGACCTGGTGCTCAACCGCGATCCGTCGCGCGCCGTGGCGTGGCTGGCGATCGAGGAGCCGGCGCGGCCCTGGCCGAAGCTGCCGGGCAAGGCGGTGGGCGCCGGGCCGTTCTACCTGGTCTGGGTCGGCAGGCAGGCCGCCTCGGTGCGCAGCGAGCAGTGGCCCTACCAGGTCACGCACCTGGCCCTGCAGCCCTCGCCGGCGGCGCGCTGGCCCGCGCTCGCGGTCGATGCCGCGCTGCCGGCCACCGATCCCGTGCGCGCCGGCCAGACCTTGTTCATCACGCAGTGCCTGGCTTGCCATCGCCTGAACGGCGCGGGCAGCTCGAACATGGGCCCCGACCTCAACCTGCCGATGAACCCGACCGAATACTTCCAGCCGGCCGCCCTGCATCGCTATATCCGCAACCCGGCTTCAGTGCGCGATTGGCCGGGTCGCGCGATGCCGGCTTTCTCGGCGGCGCAGCTCAGCGATCGCGAGATCGACCTGGTGGTGACTTACCTGGCGTACATGGCAGGGCGCAAGCACCCGGCATCGGCTGCCAGGTAACCGGCCGCGGGCTCGATACAATGCAGGGCGTCGCGGGCTCGCCATCCAGCGCGAGCCGGCCGCCGACGCGTGATCCACACCGGGAGCCTGCCAGATGCCTTTCAACTACCTGCGCGGCTTCACCACGCCGCAACGCAGCGACGCCGCCAATCGCCGCCTGGGACGCACGCTCGCCTTCGTCGCCGGGGCCGCCAATGCCGGCGGCTTCCTGGCGGTGGGCCAATACACCTCGCACATGTCGGGCATCGTCTCCTCGCTGGCCGACAACTTCGCGCTCGGCCACCTGGATCTGGTGGCCGCCGGCCTGGGTTCGCTGCTGTCCTTCCTGGCCGGCGCGGCCAGCTCGGCGATGCTGATCAACTGGGGCCGCCGCCGGCAGTTGCGCAGCCGCTACGCGATCCCGCTGCTGCTCGAGGCATCGCTGCTGCTGGCGTTCGGCCTGCTCGGCGCCAACCTCGAAATCCATCGCCTGCTGTTCGTGCCGGTCACGGTCTGCCTGCTCTGCTACGTGATGGGCCTGCAGAACGCGATGATCACCAAGATCTCCAAGGCCGAGATTCGCACCACGCATGTCACCGGCCTGGTGACCGACATCGGCATCGAACTCGGCAAGCTGCTGTACTGGAATGCCGGGGGCGATCCGGAAGAGCGCGTGCGCGCCGATCGCCAGAAGATCGTGCTGCTCGGCACCTTGTTCCTGTCCTTCCTGTCCGGCGGCGTGGTGGGCGCGCTCGGCTTCGGCCATCTCGGCTTCATCGCCACCGTGCCGCTCGCGCTGGTGGTGTTCGCGCTCGCGTTTGTCCCGGTTTTCGACGACATGCTGACGCGCCGTATTTGATCGCCTCATTCCGAATTCTTATTGATATCGATTCGGGCCGCGGACCATACCATTCCCGCATTGCGGGCAGCAGGGAAATGGTATTTGATTCGAATGCCTCTCGCGTTTTGCCGAGTCATCGCCGACACCCCAAGAAAAGTGAATAACGCGTCACGTGTCGCGACGATGAGTTTGCTGTGCCGAGCCCCCGTGCCGCTTCGCCGAAGCGGCCTGGTTTGCAACGCGCCCGATGCCAGGCATCGGACATTCGAACAGGAATACTGAATGAAAACGCCCCGCAAGTCCGCCATCGGACGTCTCCGTCGAGCTGCCATCCTTGCCTCCGCCGCATTCGCCATGTTCGCCGCCTCGGGCGCCGATGCGCAGGCGGCCTTGTCGATGCTGCACGCGAGTGGACGGCAGATCGTCGATACCAGCGGCAAGACGGTCCAGTTGAAGGGTTTCAATCTCGGCGGCTGGTTCGTGATGGAAGGCTACATGTCGCCGATGGATGCCGGCAGCCTGACCGATACCTACAGCGTGATGAAGCAGCTCGACGCCGCCTACGGCGTGACCGAGGAACGCGCGCTGATGAAGGCCTACCAGGACACCTGGATCCAGGCCCAGGATTTCGCCAATATCAAGGCCGCCGGTTTCAACGTGGTGCGCGTGCCCTTGTGGTGGGGGCAGTTCTTCGATCTCGACAATCCGACCATTCCGGGCTGGCGCAGCGATGCCTTCGTCGAGCTCGACCAGCTGGTGGCCAACGCGGCGGCCAACGGCATCTACGTGATCTTCGACATGCACGGCGTGATCGGCGGCCAGGGCACCGACGTGGATACCGGCCAGGGCAATCGCAATGCGTTCTGGAGCAATACCGAGTTCCAGTCGGATACGGCCTGGCTGTGGTGGCAGATCGCGAATCACTTCAAGGGCAATACCACCGTGGCCGGCTATGACCTGATCAACGAGCCGACCGGCGCGCCGAACAACAACGCCGTGTGGAGCGCCTATTCGCGCTTCTACAACAGCATCCGCAGCATCGATCCCGATCACATGATCTTCATCGAAGGCACCTGGGGCAACTGGAACTGGGACATGCTGCCGCCGCCCTCGCAATACGGCTGGACCAACGTGGTCTACGAGATGCACGAGTACCAGTGGGGGGCGAACGGCAACGCCTCGGTGATCAAGAACGGCGCCGACAACCAGGCGCGCGATTTCGCCAATCACGCTTCCTGGAACGTGCCGGGTTACGTCGGCGAGTTCAATGCCTTCTCGACCGACCCGAGCGTCTGGCAGTACTGCATCACGGCCTACAACAACGCCGGGCTGAGCTGGACGCAATGGGCCTACAAGGCCGTCAACGGCACCGCGCCGAACTACTGGGGCTGGTACGACCCGACCTTCTGGCCGGCGCGCCCGAACGTGTCTACCGATTCGGCTTCCGAGATCGAGCGCAAGTGGCGGCTGTGGTCGACCAGCGCGACCTTCGCGAAGAACTCGGCGCTCAATATCAAGCCTTCGTATTGATGGCGGCGAGGCCTCAGTAGTCGTAGACGTGCTCGATGGTCAGGCCGTGCGAATCGGCCTGCGCGAGCACGCTCGACAATTCGCCGACCGGTACCAGCATCACGGCGCGCTGCGTGTCGGCCGGCGTCTCGATCGCTTGTGTAAACAGTACGCGGCCGCCGTGGGCGTCGATGCTCGCGCCCGCGTGTGCCCAGGCCGAAACCAGGATGGTCGAGCGGTTGCCGGCCACGTCGACGATCCGCACGCCCTGCTTCGCCAACGCCGTGGCCGCGATGCGGAAGTCGTAGTAGCGCGGCAGCGAGAGCAGTGCCCGGCCATCCGGAAAGCGCGAGAGCAGGCTGACTTCGGGCGGCGGCGTCCAGTCCGCGGGAAGGCTTTCCACCACCACGTCGGTGTTCATCCGCGGCGCGTCGTAGGCGGCATGCGTCGCCACCTTGATGAGCTTGCCGTAGGCGGCCTTGATGCCGTATTCGCAACTCAGTGCGAAGCGCCGCTCCCATTTCCGGATCGTGCCGGGGCCGTGCATCGGCACCTCGGTCCAGAGCTGCTCCAGGCGCGAGCCGAAATCGAACAGGTACCAGGGCTGCTGGCGGATGAAGTCGACATACTGCTCCGCGGCCAGTGCATCGAAACGATCCTCGTCCGTCAGCCGGCTACCGCCCAGCACCCAGCTCAAGCGTCCGATGGTGTTGCCGTAGACGGCGCGTATGCCGTATTCGAGCGTGGTGCTGCCCGCGATCACGCCGATCATGAGGTGATAGCCGGGATTGAGCGGATAACCGAGCCGCCATTGCTCGTAGCCGACCTCGGCATATCCGGACCAGAGCTGGCCGATATGGCGCAAGAACGGAAATTCGTGCGGCGGCCGTGTCTGCACCAGGCGCGCATATTCGGCCGGGCTGTGCACCAGGAACCATTCCGGGTAGGTCAGCAAGGTCTGCTCGGCGCCGCGGCGATCCGCGGGAGGTACCAGGCTGTCGGATGCGATGGCGACGCCGGCAGCCGGTGCCGACGGGGCCGCAGCGGCCTCGGCGGCGACCAGCGGGCTCGCCAGCGCCAGCGCGAGGATCGATCTGGCGAGGATGGCGCTCATGCCGTCGCCTCCGGCTTCACGAAGGCCATCAGGAGATTGTCGGTCGGGTCGCCGTCCTGGCGCAGGCGCGGCCCGATCGCACGAAGCCCCGCCGCTTCGAGTCGCGCGACCCAATCCTTCGCGCTCCGGAAGTGACGCGCCTCTGCCGCGTTGGTTTCCCAGCTTTCGCCGAGCCCGGCATTGAACACCGCATGCGCCAGCGAGACGAAACGGCCCATCGCCGGGTCGCGCACGTCATGCTCGCGCAGCAGGAACAAGCCGCCGGGCCGCAGCACGCTAACGATCGAGACGAGGAAGGCGTCGAGGCGATCCGGCGCGGCGTGATGCAGGCCGATGAAGCAGGACACCAGGTCGGCGCTGGACGGCTTCATGGCGATCGGCGCATAACCGTCGAGCGGCACGAAGGCGGCGCGCTGGCGGATCGAGCCGCGCTCGACGATATCGACCGGCGAATACGTGGGCTCGAGCTCATTCACCAGCGTCGTTCGGCCGGACAAGGCCAGGTGCCGGCGCAGCGTGGCGGCGTAGCGCCCGGTGGTGCCGATCTCCACGTAGTCGCGCAGCTTGCGCGCTCCGACGAGCCGCGCGGCCTGCTCCCCCATCACGGTTTTCTGGCGGGCCAGGGAGGGCAAGGCATGCGTGAACATCGCCAGGCGCGGCGTGATGGCCGGCAAGCCGGCCTGGATGGCGCGATAGATGGTTTCGTCGTCGGTGCTGCCCGCGGTGCTCCGCTCGATCAGCGCGTGCAGGCCGTCAGGCGGGACGATCGCGAAGATCCTGCTCAGGAAGCCATGGAAACGCGTGCGCGCCGCTTCGTCGCCGTACACCGCGCGGAACAGCGACTCGCGTTCGCCCACGGCCCGCGATGCCGCTGCATAGTAGCGATCCCACAGGGCGCCGCGCAGGCGATAGTGCGGGTCGAGTTCGCGCTTGAGCGCGAACAGCATGCGCGCACGCGGATAGGCGCGATGAAACTGGGCCTCGGTTGCGTGCGGCTGGTAGGGGAGGTAGTAGGTGCCGCCGGCCTCCAGCGCGACGTCGATCAGTTCGCGGGTCCAGTTCGCCACGTGCTCGCAGGCGGCCCGGTCGGTGCGCTGCTTGTAGTAGAGGACGAAGGCGAAGGTCTCGCCGCGCGTCCAGGACATCAGGGTTTCCTCGTCGGCGCGGGCGTGGCGGATCGAGACGTTGACCGCATTGACGCGATGGCGGCGCAGCACCTCGCCCATCGCGGCGGCGAAGCGTTCGAGCTGTCGTACCGGCACGAAGTATTCCTGCAGCACGTAGGTGCTGCGCGCGCGATTGGCGGGCTCGAGTTCGGCCACGTCGTAGCCGGCTTCGTAGTTTCGCCAGTGCACGGCGCGGCGTGCATGGATCAGCGGATCGTAGAGGAACTCGCGACGCAGCCTGCCCGCCGGCGTTTCGGTGATCGCCCAGAGCAGGTAGCGGTTCAGGCCGTGTTGCCGTTGCCCATCGCGCAGGCGCGGCGAACTGGCCAGCAGTTCCGTCTCGATCCAGCTCACGGCCAGGCCGCGGCTGTAATGCGGTGGGTAGAGGTCGAAGTTGTGGAACACAACGTCGTCGCGCGAGCGTACCTCGGCATCGAACCAGGCCGCGTAGTCCTGCAGGCGCATCTTCGCGACGCGTCGTTCGACGCGGGTGTTCGGCACCAGATCGAGCTCGACCTCGGTGATGACGCCGATCGCGCCGTAACCGCCGATCGCGGCGCGAAACAGTTCGGCATGCGTCTCGCGCGAGGCTTCCACCACGCGGCCGTCGGCCAGCACCAGCACGATCGAACGCACCGAGGTCACCATCGGCCCATGCCCGATATAGCGGCCGTGCGCGTTGACCGACAAGGTGCCGCCCACGGTGAAGTTCGCGTAGGTCTGCATCACCTTGACGGCCAGCTCGTGCGGGTCGATCGCGCGCTGCACGTCGGACCAGCGAATGCCGGCCTGCACGCGGATCCGCGCGGCCGCCACGTCGAATCGCAGCACGCGGTTCATGGCGCGCAGGTCGAGGTGCAGCGTGCCGTGGCTGGTGGTCTGGCCGCCCATGCTGAAGTGGCCGCCGCCGATCGAGACCGGCAGCGTGGCGCCGCGCAGCAGGGACGCCACCTCGTCCGTCGAGGTGGGGCTCGCCACGCCGGCCACCAGGATCCGGTTGAGTCCGCTTACGTCGTTGATTGCCTGCATGGGGCCGTCCTGTCCGGTTTGGAAGTAGGACGGATATTTCCACGAGGTATCACATCTCGGTGATTTTCCTGATTCTGGATCATATAATGCGACGAAAAGTATCGAGAAATGATCCTTATGGAAGAAATCGACCAGATCTGCGCCGCGATCAAGCGCGAGCTCAAGGCGCGCGGCATGACCTATCGCGACGCGGCGCAGGCGCTTGGCATCTCGGAGCCGAGCGTGAAGCGGCTGATCGCGAGCGGGCGTTTCACGCTCGAGCGGCTCGGCGACTTCGCGCGCCTGCTGGGGCTGACGATGGCCGAGCTGGTGCAGGCGGCCGCGGCTTCCGCGCCCGCGATCCGGGTGCTGAGCGACAAGCAGGAGCGTCAACTGGTGGCCGACGACACGCTGCTGCTGATTACGGTCTGTGCGCTGAACCATTGGACCATCGAGGAAATCGAGAGCGTGTACCGCATCACGCGCGCGCAATGCATCCGGCACCTGCTGACGCTGGAGCACATGCAGATCGTCAGCCTGCTGCCGGGCGATCGTATTCGCCTGCGCGTGGCGCGCGATTTCGACTGGTTGCCGAACGGGCCGATTCGCCAGTTCTTCCTTGCGCAGGGACTGCACGATTTCCTCGCGAGCCGATTCGCGGGCGAGGGCGAATCGCTCGAATTCATCCACGGCATGCTGACGGCGCAGGGCGCGGCGCAGTTGAAGCTGGAGATGCGCCGCTTGCGTGCGCGCATGGACGCGTTGCATGCCGAGGCGACCGGAACGCCGTTGGAGCAGAAACACGGCATGGGCCTGCTGCTGGCCCTGCGCGAATGGGAGCCCGAGGTGTTCACGGCGCAGCGCCGCCCGCGCCGCGGACCGTGACGACGCCCCTTTCCCCAGCCGAATCCCCGCGCGCCGCCTACGCAGCGCGCGCGATAAGGATCCCCGAAATCGGCATTTGAGCGCGTATTTCCGGTCGATATAGTCGCAACTCGTTTTCTTCTCGCTGACGAGCCGAACCATGTCGACCCTCGCTTTCGATCGCGCCGCGCCGGCGCAAGCCGATTCCGCCGCCGGCGCGCCCGAGCTGATCCGCTCGGCCCAGGACGTGGCGCGCCTGGCCAACCGCGGCGCCGCGCCCGGCGGCCACGCGCGCGCGGTGGTGGCGATCGCGCTGGGCGGCGTGTTCCTCGACGCCTACGACCTCACCTCGCTGGCCTACGGCATCAAGGACATCGCGCGCGAGTTCGCGCTGAGCCCGGTGCAGGTCGGCCTGGTGTCCTCGGCGATCACCTTCGGCGCGCTGGTGGGCGCCCTGGCCGGCGGCTACCTGACCGACCGGATCGGCCGCTATCGCGTGTTCATGGCCGACATGGTGTTCTTCGTGGTCGCGGCGATCGCCGCCGGCCTGGCGCCGAATGCCTGGGTGCTGGCGATCTCGCGCTTCGTGATGGGGATCGGCGTCGGCCTCGACCTGCCGGTGGCGATGGCCTTCCTGGCCGAGTTCTCGCGCGTCTCGGGCAAGCGCAACAAGGCGTCCAGCATCGCCGCCTGGTGCCCGGCCTGGTACGCGGCCACCAGCGCCTGCTACCTGCTGATCCTCGGGCTCTATGCCGTCTTGCCCGATGCGCAGCTCGGCTGGCTGTGGCGCGTGGTGCTGGCCTTCGGCGCGGTGCCGGCGCTGGCGATCATCGCGGTGCGCAGCCGCTACATCAGCGAATCGCCGGTGTGGGCCGCCAACCAGGGCGACCTGGCGGGCGCGGCGCGCATCCTCAAGCGCTCGCACGGCATCGACGCGGTGGTGGCCGAGGGCGCCGAGCTCGGCACGCCGCGGCCCGCGCGCGCCTCGTGGCGCAGCTTCGCGGCCCTGTTCAATCCCACCTATCGCAAGCGCACCATCCTGACCCTGGTGATCGGCGGCGCGTCCTCGTTCGGCTACAACGCGATCGTCTACGGCGTGCCGGTGATCCTCGCCAGTTTCCTGAAGCAGGGGCCGCTCACCACCATCGTCGCCGCGCTGGCGCTGAACCTGCTGTTCGCCTTCGTGGGCGGCCTGATCGGCGTGCGCACGGCCGCCAGCATCGGCGCCTGGAAGATGACGGTGGCCGGCGTGGCCCTGCAGTTCGCGTCCTTGATCGGCCTGGCGCTGATCGGCAAGCCGAGCGGCGCGGCCCTGGTTGTCGGTGCGATCCTGCTGCTCGGCGCCTACCTGTTCGGGCAGGGCTTCGGTCCCGGCTCGCATTCGATGACCTACGCCACGCTCAGCTATCCCACCTCGCTGCGCGGCGTCGGCGTCGGCTTCTCGCAGACCGTCGCGCGCGGCCTGTCCACCGTGTCGCTGTTCCTGTTCCCGGTGTTGGCCGCCACGTTCGGCACGCGGGTGTTCTGGCTGATCGCGCTGGCGCCGCTGGCCTCGCTGACGGCGCTCCTGCTGCTGCGCTGGGAGCCTTCCGGCTACGACATCGACGCGGAAGACTATCGCGACGCCGAGCCGGCCGCCGCACTCGCGAAACAGGCTGCCTGAACGAGAACGGCGCGCCGCGGGCCCGATGCCCGCGGCGCGCCGCTGTCCTCTTGCCGCCTTGCCCGATCAGAACAGCCCGACCGGCCGCGCGTCGTAGCTCACCAGCAGGTTCTTGGTCTGCTGGTAATGGTCGAGCATCATCTTGTGGGTCTCGCGCCCGATCCCCGATTGCTTGTAGCCGCCGAAGGCCGCGTGCGCCGGATACAGGTGATAGCAGTTGGTCCACACGCGGCCGGCCTTGATGCCGCGCCCCACGCGATAGGCGCGGTTCGCGTCGCGCGTCCACAGCCCGGCGCCCAGGCCGAAGATGCTGTCGTTGGCGATCGCCAGCGCCTCGGCCTCGTCGCGGAAGGTGGTGACGGCGATCACCGGCCCGAAGATCTCCTCCTGGAACACGCGCATGCGGTTGTGCCCCTTCACCAGGGTCGGCTCGACGTAGTAGCCGCCGGCCAGCTCGCCCGCCAGCCTGCCCGGCGCGCCGCCGGCCAGGAACTGCGCGCCTTCCTCGCGCGCGATCGTCAGGTAGCCGAGGATCTTGTCGTATTGCTGCTCGGAAACCTGCGCGCCGATGGTGGTCTCGGTATCGAAGGGGTCGCCCTGGCGGATCCGCTTCACGCGTTCGATCACGCGCTCCATGAAGGGCTCGTAGATCGATTCCTGCACCAGCGCGCGCGACGGGCAGGTGCAGATCTCGCCCTGGTTCAGGAAGCCGAGCACCAGCCCTTCGGCGGCCTTGTCGATGAACTCGGGCTCGGCTTGCATGATGTCCTCGAAGAACAGGTTCGGCGACTTGCCGCCCAGCTCGACGGTGGAGGGGATGATGTTCTCGGCCGCGTGGTGGAGGATCTGCCGGCCCACCGGCGTCGAGCCGGTGAAGGCGATCTTGGCGATGCGCCGGCTGGAGGCCAGCGCCTCGCCGGCTTCCTTGCCGAAGCCATGCACCACGTTGAGCACGCCGGGCGGCAGCAGGTCGCCGACGATCTCCAGCAGCAGGGTGATCGACAGCGGCGTCTGCTCGGCCGGCTTGAGCACCACCGCGTTGCCGGCGGCCAGCGCCGGCGCGACCTTCCACGCCGCCATCAGCAGCGGGAAGTTCCAGGGGATGATCTGGCCCACCACGCCGAGCGGCTCGTGGAAGTGATAGGCGGCGGTATGCTCGTCGATCTCGGCGGTCGCGCCTTCCTGCGCGCGGATCACGCCGGCGTAATAGCGGAAATGGTCGATCGCGAGCGGCAGGTCGGCCGCCAGCGTCTCGCGGATCGGCTTGCCGTTGTCCCAGGTCTCGGCGATCGCGAGCCGCTCCTGGTGCTGCTCGATGCGATCGGCGATGCGCAGCAGCACCAGGCTGCGCTGCGCCACCGAGGTGCGGCCCCAGGCGTCGGCCGCGGCATGCGCCGCGTCGAGCGCGAGCTCGATATCCTCGGCGCTGGAGCGCGGGAATTCGGCGATGGTCTCGCCGGTGACGGGCGAGCGGTTCAGGAAGTACTGGCCCTTCACGGGCGCGCGGAATTCGCCGCCGATGAAGTTGCCGTAGCGCGAGGCGACCGAGAGCAGCGAGCCGGGTTGGCCGGGTTTGGCGTATTGCATGACAGGATTCCCATCGGGGTGGAGGTGAGGCCAGTCTACGAAGCACGGCGGCGCGGCGGGCCGCCGATCCCGACCGGATCCGGACACACTGGCGACGAATCCGGACATCGGCCGGCACGCCGCGCGTTTTTTCGCGATCATGCTCACCTGACGCATTCCGCCGGAAATCCCTCATGCCACAGCCTGCCCCCCATCGCATCGACATCGTCGTCTACCCGGGCTTCAAGATGCTCGAGGCCATCAGCGCGCTGACGGTGTTCAGCTATGCGAACCACCATCTGCGCGAGAGCGGGCGCGCGCCCGGCTACGAGGTGCGGATCGCCGCGCCCGTGCCGGGCCCCGTGCGCTCGGACACGCCGGTGCCGCTGGAGGCCACCGAACCGCTCGACACCCGGCACTTTGCCTCCACCGTGATCGTGGTCGGCACGCGCGACATCGAAGCGGCGCTCGACGAATCGCGCGCCATCGTCGACTGGCTGGAGCGCGTCGCGCATCGCGTCGAGCGGCTGGCCGCGCTGTGCTCGGCCACGCTGTTCCTGGCCGCGAGCGGCTTTCTCGACGGCAAGCAGGCCACCACGCACTGGAGCGTGGCGGCCCTGCTGGCCGAGCGTTATCCGCGCGTGCGGCTCGATACCGACGCGATCTTCGTGCAGGAGGGGCGGGTCTGGACCTCGGCCGGCGTGAGCGCGGCGATCGACCTGGCGCTGGCCTTCGTCGAGCACGATCATGGCCGCGAGCTGGCACTCGCGATCGCGCGCGACATGGTGATCTACCTGAAGCGGCCCGGCGGGCAGGCGCAGGTCAGCACCAGCCTGCAGAGCCAGCTGACGCAATCGCCGACCGTGCGCGAGATGCAGGCCTGGATCCTCGATCACCTCGGCGAGCGGCTGTCGGTGGAGGCGCTGGCGGCGCGCTTCGCGATGAGTTCGCGGCATTTCTCGCGGATGTTCCAGCGCGAGACCGGTTCGAGCCCGGCCGTGTTCATCGAGATGGCGCGGCTCGAGAAGGCCAAGCGCCTGCTGGCCGATACGCGCCTGCCGATGAAGTCGCTGGCGTTCCGCAGCGGCTTCGCTTCCGATGCGCGGCTGCGCAGCGCCTTCCACAAGTACCTGGCGACCACGCCGAGCGAGTACCGGGAGCGGCTCGCCGCGCGCCGGAGCGAGGGAGGCTGAGGTGGGCTGAGGCGAAGGGCGCTCAGCGCGCGTCGAGCGGCGGAAACAGCTCGCGCAGGTCGGCGCCGCCGTCGAGGATGGCGCGCCGTTCGACGGTTTCGATCGCGCACCCGCTCCATCGATCCACGCGATACAGCGCGCCGAACGGGAAGGACGGCGGCTGCGCGCCGGCGCCGGGCACGTTCTCGCCGCCGCGCCGCACCGAGTCGGACAGCCAGGAAGCCAGGCGCAGGTGATAGGGATTGCGTGCGATTTCGCCGCGATGGCAGAGCAGGGCGTCGAGCAGGGTGGCGACCTCGGCCTTGCGCAGTTCCAGCAGCAGGTTGGGATCGTCCAGCGTGCCCCAGAACTCGGTCTGCGCCAGCCACAGCGGTCGTTCGTATCGCTGCAGGGCGTCGAGCACCAGCCGGTGCACGCCGATATGGGTGGCCGAGCCGTCGCGCGCATGCGGGAACACCAGCAGGCGCGGACGATACCGGTCGAGCAGCGCGGCCAGCAGCGCGACGTCGCGTTCCCAACTGGCCGGGTCCGCGTGGCGGCGCGCCTCGCTGATCGGCTCGCGGCCCGTGAAGCCGGCATCGGCCAGCGCGAAGCCGAGCCGCCCGCAGGCCTGGCTCAGCTCGCACCAGCGCGCCTCGCGGCGCTCGACGCGGCTGCCGAGCGTGGCCGCCAGGTTCAGCACCGCGTAACCGGCCTCGCGACGCAGGCGCAGCGCGAGGCCGCCCACCAGGCACTCGTCGTCGGGATGCGGCGAGACCAGCATCGCCAGCGGGCGATCATGATCGAGTTCGATCGAGGGCAGCGGGCCGGCCGGCTCGGGCATCGGCAGCCGCGCTTGCAGCAGGCGATCGAAGGCATCCAGGTAGTCGATCACGCCGTCGGCCGGCCGCGTTCGGCTCATGCCTCGGGCTCCGCCGCGACGGGCCGGCCGGGCAGCGCGCGCGGCGCCTTGCTGCGCATCACCCGCGCGATCGCGGCGATGTGCTCGGGCGTGGTCCCGCAGCAGCCGCCGGCGATATTGAGCAGGCCGGCCTCGGCGAATTCGCCGAGCAGGCTGGAGGTGACGTCGGGCGTTTCGTCGAAGCCGGTCTCGCTCATCGGGTTGGGCAGCCCCGCGTTCGGGTAGCAGGAGATATAGGTCTCGCAATGCTTGGCCAGCTCGGCCAGGTAAGGCCGCATCAGCGCGGCGCCCATCGCGCAGTTCAGGCCGAAGGTGAGCGGGCGCGCATGGCGCAGCGAATTCCAGAACGCTTCCACGGTCTGCCCCGACAGCACGCGCCCCGAGGCATCGGTGACCGTGCCGGAAATCATGATCGGCAGCCGCTCGCCGGTTTGCTCGAACAGCTCGTCGAGCGCGAACAGCGCTGCCTTGGCATTGAGCGTGTCGAACACGGTCTCGACCAGGAACAGGTCCACGCCGCCTTCGAGCAGCGCCGCCGCCTGCTGGTGATAGGCCTCGCGCAGCTCGTCGAAGCTGACGTTGCGCGCGCCGGGATCGTTCACGTCGGGCGAGATGCTGGCCGTGCGCGGCGTGGGCCCCATCGCGCCGGCCACGTAACGCGGCTGCCCGGGCGTGGCATGGCGGTCGGCCGAGGCGCGCGCGAGCCGCGCCGATTCGAGGTTCATCTCGCGCACCAGCGCTTCGAGGCCGTAGTCGGCCTGCGCGATCGAGGTCGCGCCGAAGGTATTGGTCTCGGCGATATCGGCGCCGGCCGCGAAATAGGCGTCGTGGATCTCGCGGATCAGCTGCGGCCGCGTCAGCGACAGCAGCTCGTTGTTGCCCTTCAGGTCGCGCGGGTAGTCGCGAAAGCGGTCGCCGCGGAACTCGGCCTCGCCCAGGCGCTCGCGCTGGATCATGGTGCCCATCGCGCCGTCGAGGATCGCGATGCGCGCCTGCAGCAGCCGCGCCAGCCCGGCGCCGCGTGTGTAGTCGATGTCGATGGCGGGATGCCGGGCCATGATGGTCCTCGTGCGGGTTCGATGGTTACAGGATCGTCGGATTGGGCGCGTCGCCGTACATCTGCAGCGGATCGAAGGTCTTCCGCGCCTCGGTGAAGACCAGCGCCGGGTCCTGCTCGTGTTGCGCGCCGACCGGCACGCGCCGATAGAAGCAGGAGCGGTAGCCGACATGGCAGCTCGCCCCGGAACCGGCCACGCTCACGCGCAGCCAGACGGCGTCCTGGTCGTCGTCGATGCGCATCTCCTCGACGCGCTGCACCAGGCCGCTGGTGGCGCCCTTGCGCCACAGCGCCTGCCGCGAGCGGCTCCAGTAGTGCGCCTCGCCGCTGCGGATGGTCAGCGCCAGCGCCTCGCGGTTCATGTAGCCGAGCATCAGCACCTCGCCGCTGGCGGCCTCGGTGGTGATGCAGGCGATCAGGCCGTCGCGGTCGAAGCGCGGCGCGAGGGCGTGGCCCTCCTCGACCTGCTCGACCGAATCGCGCGAGGCCAGCGTCACGCCCTCGCTCGCCGTGTCCTTGGGTACCTGGCTCATTGCAATGCTCCTGTGGTGTTGGGGGTATGCAGTCCGACGCGCGCGAACAGCGCCTGCCGCGCCGCGATGCGCGCGGCCTGGTCGGGTGCCTGGCATGCGTCGACCAGCAGCGCGACGGCCTGCGCGAGCGGCAGAGTGCCGAGGTCGAGCCCGCCGTGCGAGCGGATCGCGATGCTGCCGGTCTCGCGTTCCCGGGCGCCGGCCACCAGCAGGAACGGAATCCGCTGCAGGGTCTGCTCGCGGATCTTGTAGCCGATCTTCTCGCGGCGAACGTCCGCCTCGGCGCGCAGACCGGAGGCGGCCAGCAGCTGCGTCACGTCGCGCGCGTAATCGGCATGTTCCTCCGTGATCGACAGCACCATCGCCTGCACCGGCGCGAGCCAGGGCGGCAGCTTGCCGGCGTGATGCTCGATCAGGATGCCGATGAAACGCTCCAGCGAGCCGAACAGCGCGCGATGCAGCATCACGGGCCGCTTGCGCTGGCCATCCTCGTCGACGTACTCGATGCCGAAGCGCTCGGGCAGGTTCATGTCGACCTGCAGGGTGCCGCATTGCCAGTCGCGGCCGATCGCGTCGCGCAGCACGAATTCGAGCTTGGGGCCGTAGAACGCGCCTTCGCCGGGATTGAGCCGGTAATCCAGGCCCATTGCGTCGAGCGCGTTCACCAGCGCGCCTTCCAGGCGATCCCAGGTGGCCTCGTCGCCCATCCGGTTGGCGGGCCGCGTGGAGAGCTTGATGCGCACGTCCTCGAAGCCGAATTGCCGGTAGATGTCGAGCACCAGCGCCACCACGGCGCGGCATTCCTGGTCCATCTGCGCGGGCGTGCAATAGATGTGGGCGTCGTCCTGCGTGAAGTGGCGCACGCGCAGCAGCCCATGCAGCGCGCCCGAAGGCTCGTAGCGATGCACCTTGCCGAATTCGCCCATGCGGATCGGCAGGTCGCGATAGCTCTTCAGGCCGTGGCGGTACAGCAGCACGCTGCCGGGGCAGTTCATCGGCTTGAGCGCGAGCGAGCGGCCGTCCTCGGTGGCGGTGGTGAACATGTGGTCGCGATAGTTGAGCCAGTGGCCCGAGATTTCCCACAGGCTGCGGTCCATCACGTCGGGCGAGTTGACCTCGACGTAGCCGGCTTCCTCCTGGCGGCGGCGCATGTAGGCGATCAGCTCGCGGAACACGGCCCAGCCGCGCGGATGCCAGAACACCGCGCCGGGCGCGTCCTCCTGGAAGTGGAACAGGTCGAGCTCGCGGCCGAGCCGGCGATGGTCGCGCCGCTCGGCTTCCTCCAGCCGTTCGAGATGGGCCGCGAGCTGGCGCGCGTCGGCCCAGGCGGTGCCGTAGATGCGTTGCAGCTGGGGGTTGCGCGCGTCGCCGCGCCAGTAGGCGCCGGCCAGGCGCGTGAGCTTGAAGGCCTTGAGGAAACGCGTGTTCGGCACGTGCGGGCCGCGGCACATGTCGACATATTCCTGGTGGAAATAGAGGTTCATCGCCGCGACCTCGGGCATCGCCTCGATCAGGCGCAGCTTGTAGGCCTCGCCGCGCTCGCGGAACAGGCGGATCGCTTCCTCGCGCGGCAGCACGCGCTTGATCACCGCGTAGTCGAGGTCGATCAGCTCGCGCATGCGCTGCTCGATGGCCGCCAGGTCCTCGGGCGTGAAGGGGCGCGAATAGGCGATGTCGTAGTAGAAACCGTCCTCGATCACCGGGCCGATCACCATGTTCGCGTCCGGGTAGAGCTGCTTGACCGCGTGGCCGAGCAGGTGGGCGCAGGAGTGGCGGATGATCGCGAGCCCTTCCTCGTCGGCGGGCGTGATGATGCGAAGCCGTGCATCGTGCTCGATGGCGTCGCCGAGATCGACCAGCCGGCCGTCGAGTTCGCCGGCGACGGCGCGCCTGGCCAGGCCGGGGCCGATCGCGGCGGCCACCTCGGCCACCGTGGTGCCTGTCGCGACGCCGCGATGCGAGCCGTCGGGCAGGGTGAGGTCGATGGATTCGGCCAGGGCGGAAGGAATCATGGCTTCGGGAAAGGTGGAGAGGGGAGGCGTCATGACTGCACCTCGTGATCGGCGAAACGCCATTGCGTGCCTTGCGGCGTGTCCTCGAGCAGCACGCCGCCCCGGTCGAGTTCCTGGCGCAGCGCGTCGGCGCGGGCGAAGTCGCGACGCTGGCGCGCGGCATCGCGCTCGGCCACCAGCGCCTCGGCGCGCTCGGGCGTCAGCGGCGCATGGCGCGGATCGCGGGACTGGTGGCGCAGCGCGGCGAGGGCGCTTCGGGCGTGCTGCTGCAGCAGCCCGAGCAGCGCCGCGGAGGCACGCAGCCGCGCCGCGGCCTCGCGCTGCTCGTCGGGATCGGTGGCGTGGGCGAGCTGCGATACGAGCTCGTGCAGGCGGCTGATCGCGAGCGGCACGTTGAGGTCGTCGCGCAGCGCGGCCAGCACCAGGGCATCGGGCTCGACGGTCTGGGCCGGAGCAGGCCCGCCGTCGTGCGCCTCCACACACGCCAGCGCGCCGTACCAGCGCGTCAGCGTCTGCCGGGCCTGAGCCAGGCGCCGCGCGTTCCAGTGCAGCGGATTGCGGTAATGCGTGGCCAGCAGCGCGAAACGGATCGCCTCGCCGGGTGCCTCGGCCAGCAGCTCGCGCACCAGCAGCACGTTGCCGAGCGACTTCGACATCTTCTGGCCGTCGACGGTGACGAAGCTGTTGTGTACCCAGGTCCGGCAATACAGCGCGTCGTGGGCGCAACTGCCTTGCGCGATCTCGTTCTCGTGATGCGGGAAGATCAGGTCCTGGCCGCCGCCGTGGATGTCGATGGTATGGCCGAGGTGGCGGCCGATCATCGCCGTGCATTCGACGTGCCAGCCGGGGCGACCGCGGCCCCAAGGGCTGTCCCAGCCGGGCAGCTCGGGCGTCGAGGGCTTCCACAGCACGAAGTCGAGCGGATCGCGCTTGTAGGGCGCCACCTCCACGCGCGCGCCGGCGATCATGTCCTCGGTGCGGCGGCCCGAGAGCTGGCCGTAGTCGGCGTAGGAGGGCACATGGAACAGCACGTGGCCTTCCGCGACATAGGCATGGCCGCGCGCGATCAAGGTTTCGATCAGGGCGACGATCTCGGGGATGTGCTCGGTGACGCGCGGTTCGAGGTCGGGCGCGAGCACGCCCAGCGCCTGCATGTCCTCGTGATAGGCCGCGATGTAGCGCTCGGTGATCGCGCCGATCGGCAAGGCCGCGGCGGCCGCGGCCGCGTTGATCTTGTCGTCGACGTCGGTGAAGTTGCGCGCGTAGACCAGCTCGCGATAGTCGTGGCGCAGCAGGCGCGCCAGCACGTCGAACACCACCGCCGGCCGCGCGTTGCCGATGTGCGCGAAGTTGTAGACGGTGGGACCGCAGACGTACATGGTGGCGCGATCGGGCCGGGAGGTCCGAAGGACTTCCTTGCGGCGCGTGAGCGTGTTGTGCAGGCGGATCGCGTCGCTCATGGCTGGACTCCTCCCGCTCGCACCGGCACGGACCAGGCCGCCGCGTCGTGCGGATGCAGGCTTTCCAGGTGGCGCACATGCACGTGCGCGCCGCCGAGGCCGGCGAGCGCGGCCTGGATGCGCCGCGCGGCGTCCTCGACGAACATCAGGTTGGCGCCGTTCAGCGCCGCGAAGGCCTGTTCGTCGGCGCGCTTGACCGCCGTCTGCACCGGCGTGGCGACGGCCGCCTCGATGCGGTCGATCAGCGAGAGCAGGCCGAAGTCGCGCGCATCGGCGGCGATCCCGATACTCACCTCGGCCTCGCTGCGCTGGCTGTGCGGCGTGGCCAAGGTGGCATGACGCTTCAGCCAGGCGGCGACTTCCGCCGGATCGAGCGCGGCGCTTGCTTCGAAGTCCTTGAGGAAGGCCTGCTCCACCAGTTGCCTCGACAGCGCGGCCGAGCACGGGCAGGTCGACGAATAGGCGACCGTGACGCGTGCATGCAGGCTCGGGCGGCCGTCGATCAGCGTCGCGTCGATGCGCACCGGGTAGGCTTTCCAGCCCGACAGACCCTCGGTGACGAGGGCCGGGCGGCGCGTCAGCAGCTCGGCCCGCAGGCGCAGGCGCGCATTGCGGCTGTCGCAGTCGCGATGGCTGTCGACCATCGCCTGCAGCAGCGCGACCAGGCCGGCGGGCGACAGCGCCTCGTCGTGCCCGAGCGTGTCGAGCAGGCGATAGAGGCGCGACATGTGGATGCCCTTGACCTGCGGGGCGGGCAGATCGACCTGCACGTCGGCGCGCGCGTGCAGGGCGCGCCGATAGCCGGGCTCGTCGATCGTGACGGGAAGGTCGATCTGCTGCATGCCGACCCAGGCCAGCGGGCTCAGGCTGGGCGCGAGGTCGGTCAGGGAGACGTCGGGAAGGGCTGCGTTCATGCTCTCGGTTCGGTGGAGATGCGTCCCCACCCGGTCTGGAGCAAGGAACGCTGGTTCGATCAGGGCCAGTCGGAAAACGGACTCGGCCAGGTGGTCCAGACGGCCGGGCCGCGGGACATTTCCTCGTCGCTGAGCAGGCAGGCATCGAGCCGGGCGCGCATCGACGCCTCGTCCATGTCCATGCCGATCAGCACCAGTTCCTGCCGCGCGTCGCCGACGCGCTCGTCCCACTTGGCACGGATCGCGGCGACCGCCTCCGGGTCTTGCGGCCAGCGCTCCTCGGGCACCGCGGCCCACCAGTAGCCGGCCGGGCCGTGGCGCGCCACGGCGCCCGCCTGCGACCAGCTCCCGGCCAGGGTGGGGTGGCTGGCCAGCCAGAAGAAGCCCTTCGAGCGCACCACGCCGGGCCATTCGCTGCCGATCAGCGCGTGGAAGCGCTGCGGGTGGAACGGGCGGCGCGCGCGATAGACGAAGCTGCTGATGCCGTATTCGTCGGTTTCGGGCGTGTGGGTGCCGCGCATTTCCTGCAGCCAGCCCGGCGCCTTCGAGGCTTCGTCGAAATCGAACAGGCCGGTGCCGAGCACGCGCTCGAGCGGCACCTTGCCGAATTCGGCCAGCTCGATGCGCGCGCGCGGGTTCAGGCCGCGCAGGATCGCCATCAGGCGCTCGCGCTCGGTGTCGCTGATCAGGTCGATCTTGTTCAGCACGATCACGTCGCAGAACTCGATCTGCTCGATCAGCAGGTCGACCACGGTGCGCCGGTCTTCCTCGCCCAGCGATTCGCCGCGCGATTGCAGGCTGTCGCGCGAGCTGTAGTCGAGCAGGAAGTTGTAGCCGTCCACCACCGTCACCATGGTGTCGAGCTGGGCGATCTCGTTGAGGCTGCGGCCGTCCTCGCCCTCGAAGGTGAAGGTCTCGGCCACCGGCAGCGGCTCGGAGATGCCGGTCGACTCGATCACGATCTGGTCGAAGCGGCCCTCGCGCGCCAGCCGGTCGACCTCCTCCAGCAGGTCCTCGCGCAGCGTGCAGCAGATGCAGCCGTTGCTCATCTCCACCAGCTTCTCGTCGGTGCGCGACAGCTCGGCGCCGCCCTCGCGTACCAGGGCCGCGTCGATGTTCACCTCCGACATGTCGTTGACGATCACCGCCACGCGCCGGCCCTCGCGGTTGTTGAGGATGTGGTTCAGCAAGGTGGTCTTGCCCGCGCCGAGAAAGCCGGACAGCACCGTGACCGGCAGGCTGCCGGGAGAGGGGGAAGTGGAGGTTGCTTGGCTCATCTTGGGGATCTCGATAATGGCGCGCGCTGGCTTCGCTCGATGGCGACTCAGCCGTGCGTGGCCTGTTCACGTGCGCCGCAGGCCGCGCACTGGCCGTGAAGCTCGATGGCGGCCTGGCGCAGGGAGAATGCGTGCTCGCGCATCCAGTGCCCCAGGCAGCGGCCGACTTCCGGGTCGACGAATTCGTCGACCTGCCCGCATTCGTCGCAGATCGCGAAGGCGCGCAGGCCGGGCCCGCAGGCGGCCGTCTGCCGGCAGGCCAGGTAGGCGTTCAGCGATTCGAGCCGGTGCACCAGGCCTTGCGCGGTGAGCCGCTCCAGCGCCCGGTAGACCTGGGCCGGCGCGCTGAAACCCTGCTCGCGCAGCCGCGCCAGCAGCGCGTAGGCGCTGAGCGGACCGGCCGCCTGCCTGAGGGCGGCCAGCACGCGCTGCTGGTTGACGGTCAATCGCATGGGAATCCTCCGGGGCCGGCCTCGGGCATCGCGACGGCGGGATGCGATGCGGGATACGAAAATGATATGTTATATCATCTCGGGGCGACGCGTAGGGTGCCGTGTGACGGGAGGGGCGAGACAAAGGCGGGAAAGGGGAAGGCCGGTGCGCGCGGTCGGGCACCGGCGCGACGTTCAGCGGAAGCGGTCCTGGTACTTGGCGACGGCGGCCTGCGCGCAGGCTTCGTCCTTGTCGCCGCCCGGCGCGCCGGACACGCCGATGCCGCCGATCACGCCGCGATCGGCCCGGCGCAAGGTCACGCCGCCCGGGATGAACAGCACCTCGGGCTCGGTGGCCAGCACCGCGCCGTCGAGCGGCCCGGTCACCTTGGCGGCGATCAGTTGGCTGGTGGTGTCGAGGTTGAAGGTCATGCCGTAGGAGAAGGCCGTGTAGGCCTTGCGATACGAGACCGACAGCGACTGCAGCGGAACCGTGTCGCCCTTCACCACCGCCTGCGCGTGGCCGGAAGGATCGACCACGGTGGCGGTGACCGAATAACCGTCGGCGGCGCATACGCGCACGGCCTCGGCGGCGAGCGCCTGGGCGGTCTGCCAGCGCAGCTTCTGGGTGGTGATCAGCGGCGCGTCGTCAACGCGGGCGGCGCGGGCAGTGGGGGCGAGGCAGGCGAGCGCCGCGAGCAGCGGCAGGCTGGCGGCGGCGAGCGATGTCGCGCGGCGGGCGAGGGTGGCGGGATTCATGGGCCTCCGGGCGTGGATGGATGATGCGCCCGATTTTGCGATGCGACCCGTTCGCGAAAAATGAGGTAATTTCGCGAAGACTTACCGGAGAATCCGCGAAATCGATGCATGCCTTCACCGAGCTGGAAATCTTTGTCGAAGTCGTGCGGCACGGGAGTTTTTCCGCGGCCGCGCGGCGCCTCGGGCTGGCGCCCTCGGTGGTGGCCGATCGCGTGAAGGGGCTCGAGAAGCGCCTGGGCGTGCCCCTGCTGTTGCGCACCACGCGGCGCCAGGCGCTGACCGAGGCCGGCACGGCCTATTTCCAGGAGGCCAGCCGCCTGCTCGACGAATGGCAGACGCTGGAGAGCCGGGTGGTCGACAGCGCCGCCTCGGCACACGGCATCCTGCGCGTGACGGCGCCGACGCCGCTCGGCCGGCAGTGGATCTCGCCGTTCATCGAGCGTTTCGCCGGCCAGTATCCCGAGATCGGCATCCACCTGACGCTCGACGACCGCTTCGCCGACATCGTCGCCGAGGGTTTCGACGTCGCCGTGCGCGGCGGCCCGGTGGTCGACACGCCGCTGATCGGGCGCCGCCTGTTCGAGACGCGGCGCGTGGTGGTGGCCAGCCCGGCCTATCTCGCGCGCCACGGCCGGCCGGGCAGCCCCGACGAGCTGGCCGCGCATCGCTGCCTGGTCTTCAACAGCGAGCCGCATCGCCACGCCGACTGGCGCTTCGGCCAGGGCGCGGCGGCGCGCAAGCTGCGCGTGACGGGCGCGCTGGTCGCGAACCACTCGGAGCTGCCGGTGTCCTGGGCGTTGGCGGGGCTCGGCCTGGCGCAGAAATCCTGGTGGGAAGTGGCCGGGCATCTCGATGCGGGGCGGCTGCTGACCGTGCTCGACGCGTTCGAGCCCGAGCCGGTGGCGTTTTATGCGATCCACCCGGTCAGCCGCAGCCGCTCGCGCAAGGTGGCGCTGTTCGTCGACGCGCTGGCGGCCGCGCTGGCCGACATCGACGGCGGCCTGGCCACCCGCCTCCCGGTTCAGAACTGAACGCCGCGCGTGAGGCCGCCGTCGACCAGCAGGTTGGTGCCGGTCGTGAAGCCGGCGGCGCGGCTGGCGAGAAACACGGCGGCCTTCGCCACTTCCTCGGGGCGGCCCATGCGGCCCATCGGGTTGGCGGCCAGGGCGCGCGCGAAGCCGGCCGGATCCTCGCGTTCGCGCCGGCCCCACACGCCGTCCTCGAAATGGATGTTGCCGGGCGAGACGGTGTTGACGCGGATGCCCTCGCGAGCGTGGCGCGCCGACAGCGTCTTGCCGTAGTGGACCAGGGCAGCCTTCAGGACGCCGTAGGGTTCGGCGAAATCGTCGATCTCGCGTCCCGACACGCTCGAGATCAGCACCACCGCGGGCGATGGCGAGCGACGCAGGTAGGGCAGCGCGGCATTGACGAAGCTGACCGTGCCGAGCAGGTCGGTGTCGAAGCCGCGGCGCCAGCTTTCGAGCTGGCCGTTGCCGCCGGCCAGCGCGCTGACGTTGGGCACGATCACGTCGATCCCGCCCAGCCGCGCCGCGCCCGCCTCGACCCAGGCGCTCACCTGGGCGGCATCGGCGATGTCGACGACCTGCCCGAAGGCCCGTTCGCCGAGTTCGGCCTGGGCGGCCTGCACGCCGGCCGCGCCGCGCGCGCAGAAGCCCACCCGCGCGCCCTCGGCGAGAAAGCCCTCGACGATCGCCCGGCCGATGCCGCGCGTGCCGCCGCTGATCAGGACGTTTGCGCCAGTCAGTTGAAGATCCATGTCGATATCCTTGTCGATGGGGAGCAGAGGCGAGGACGATAAGCGACGCCGCGCGCGTGGCGGGCGCCTCGCGGCAAATAGCGGCGAAAGTTCGGCAGGGCCGAACGCGCGGGTGCGCAAACCCGGTATAAAGGCCGGAGCGGATGCAAGAGAGGAAGCGGGATGGAACGTGGCGGCAAGGCAATTCAATCGGTGCAGCGGGCGATGGCGCTGCTCGAGGCGCTGAGCGCGCAGGGCGGCTCGGCGCGGCTGATGGAGATCGCGGCGGCGACGGGCCTGAGCAAGAGCACCGCGCATGGCGTGCTCGATACGCTGGTCGAGATGGGCTACGTGACGCGCGAGCGGCATCGCTACGCGCTGGGCCTGCGACTGGCGGCGACCGTCCGGCCGCTGCTGCCGCAAGGCGCGCGCCTGCGCGAGGCCTTCGTGCCGGCGCTGCGGGCCTTCAACGCCTTGTGCGGCGAGAACTGCTTCCTGGCGGTGCCGTGCGGGACGCGGGCCTACCTGACGCTCGATGCGCTCGACGGCGAGGGTCGCGCGCTGGACCAGCCCGTCAACGAGCGGCGCGATGCGCTGACGACGTCCGCGATCGGCAAGATATTCCTGGCGCATACGCCGGCGCTGGCTCGACGGCTGCGCCAGGCCGGCGCCTTGCCGGCGGCGCTCGATAGCGAGTTGCCGACGATCGGCGAGCAGGGTTTCGCGTTCGACCTGCAGGCCTCGCAGGCGCGGCTCAATTGCTTCGCGCTGCCCTTGCGGTTGCGGGGACGCATGGTGGCCGCGCTCGGCGCGAGCGGGCCGGCCGATCGGCTCGATCCTTCCTTGATGCGCCATCTGGCGCGGCGTTCGATGCGCGAGCTGTTCGACCTGGTGAAGTGCTAGTGCCCAGGCAGCGGGCGGCGGCTCCAGGCGGTGCGCCTAGCCCTGCACCAGCCGGTTGCCGCCGAGCGATTTCGCCGTGTAGAGCGCGGCGTCGGCGGCGGCCAGCATCTCGGCCAGGGCCGGCACCGAGTTCGCCTCGTAGCGCGCCAGGCCGATGCTGACGGTGGCCTGGATGTCGATGCCGTCGATCTTGGCGGCGATCGTCTCGGCGAAGCGCTGCGCGACGTACTCGCCGAGTTCCGCGGCGCGCGAGGCGTCGTAGCTCGACAGCAGCGCCGCGAATTCCTCGCCGCCGATGCGCGCCAGGATCGTTTCGGACCCCAACACGGTGCGCGCCACCTCCGCAAACGATTTCAGCACCTCGTCGCCGGTGTGATGGCCGTAACGGTCGTTGATGCGCTTGAACTGGTCGAGGTCGAGCGCCAGCACGGCGAACGGCAGCTTGCCGCCGGCCGCCTGGATCGCCCGCGTGCCTTCCTCGAAGAACCAGCGGCGATTGCCCAGGCGCGTCAGGTAGTCGGTCTGGGCCTCGCGCAGCAGGCGGCCATGGGTTTCCTCGCGGATCAGCCGCAGCAGCGTCATCGGCAGGATCACGGAATACAGCACGCCCTCGTAGAGCGTGGCCTGGCTCGCCAGCATCACCAGCGGCATGCCGTAGCGCTGCGCCAGCCAGGGCAGCACCAGCGCCCGCGCAATATAGAACAGCGCATGCAGGCCGGTGACGAGGATCGCGATGCGGCGCGCCTGCAGGGCCTTCATGCCCTCGCAGCGCAGCAGTTCGCGGGTGGTCATGCCGCTCACGAAGGCGATCGGCAGGGCGCTGATGTAGTACCACATCAAGTCCGCCCAGCGCGTCCAGCAGATCGCCCAGGCCAGCGCGTCCACCGCCAGCACGCCGATCGCCACGCGCGTCGCGCGGCGGCCGTTCAGCGCCGCCACCCCGCCCAGGATCAGCAGGTAGCCGCCGAGGATCACCAGGTTGCTGAGCACGGCGCCCGACGCGCCGGGCATGGCGCGGCGCACCAGCACCACGGCGCAGCCCACGCCGAGCGTGGTGTAGCCGGCGGCCAGGATCCGCAATGCCTTGCTGCGATGGGGATGAGCCTGGTGCTCCCAGAACGTCAGTCCGGCACTGGCGAACAGCGTTCCGATCGCGAGGAAATATAGGGTAAGAAGGTCGACGTGCATTACTGACGTAAAGGCCTACGCCGGTGTGTCGCGGCGGCTGGCGGCATTTTACGCTGAACGTTCGACAACTCCGTGATGTTCAAATTTCAGGCGTGAGGGGCGCAATCCATCGCGGGGAGCGGCAGTCGTTTCGGCTGTGCCGTGATCGAGCGGCGGCTTCGCGGTATCGCGTGGGGCCGGATTGAAACGATGGCGGCGTGCCGCGTGGCCGCCCGCGGCGCGGCGATCAGGACGGTCGAATTGGTCGATGGAATTGAAATTGAGCGGCGATTATTTTCACCATTACTGAAATTCAAATCAAAGGTGCCATTTGTTATTGATGGTGCCTGATTTCAAATGTATCGGTATGCACGGGGTAATTTCCTTGTCATCGTCGTGATACAGTATGTTTCAAATCTTTCCGTAGACGGAATATTCAATCCAGGTAAATCGAAAAACCGAGCCGGGCTTTCATGCCCGGCTCGGTTGGTCCTGCCTGGGCGATCGGCTATGTCCACCCACGAATTGCCGTGAAATCGGCGGGAATCAGCCCGGTTTTTCGATTTATCAAACGCTCGATGATATTGCATGGGCAACCGCCAATAATTCCCGCGCTGCCGTGGCGCATTGCCCGCGCTAAATAATGACGAGGATAATTTTGAACGCCAAAAACCCTCAGGAAATTCTGGAACTCACCGCGGCGCAATTGGAAATGTGGTTTTCGCAGCAACGCGAGCCCGACAATCCCTTGTTCGACAGCCGCGCTTATGTGGATATCGGGGGGGCGATCCATTACCCGGCTTTCGAGGCGGCGGTGCGCCGTTTCATCGAGGAAGCCCGGATCCTGCATTTCCGTTTCCTTGAAACATCGTCGGGGCCGGTTCAATTCGAAGCTGGCGGAGATTCCTTCGAACCGACGTTCATCGACGTCTCGCGCGAGGACGATCCATTCGCGGCTTGCTGGAGCGCGATGCAGGCCGAATCGAATCGTCCCTACGATGTCCTCTCCGGCAGGCTGTTCAGTCAAACGCTGTTCAAGCTGGGAGACCAGCGGCATGTCTGGTACCAGCGCTATCACCATATCGTGATGGATGGCGCCAGCATCCCGCTCGCGACGCGCCGGGTGGCCGCGATCTACACGGCGCTGATGCGGCAGGCGCCGGTTCCCGAGGCGGACTTCGGGGCGATCGATCTGATGATGAGCGGCGATCGCGCGTATCGGTCCTCGCCGCGCTACGCGAGCGACCGCCAGTATTGGCAGGACTACGTCCATGCCTTGCCTGCCACGGAGACGATCGTCGGTGCGGCGCCCCGCGCGAGCGGTTCCTTCAATCGGGCATCGGCGCCGCTTCCCGCTGCATTCATCGACCAGCTCGACCAGATCGAGACGCGGATCGCGAAGTGGCCGCTCGTGCTCACCGCCATCGTGGCGGCCTATCTCTACCGGATGAGCAACGGCCGTGTAACCGTGTTCGATTTTCCGGTTTCAGCGCGCAGCAAGGAGACGCGTGCGCTGCCCGGCATGTTCGCCAATATCCTGCCGATGCGGCTGGGCATCACGCCGGGCACGACGCTGACGGAGCTGACGCGCCAGGTGAGCACCGAAGTCTTCGCGCACATGAAGCACCAGCAGTTCCGCGTGAAGGAGATCAGGCAGATGCGCGGTGCGTTCGCCGGGCCGGTGTTCGGCCCGCGCATCAATATCGTTCCCTACGACAACCGCTGGGAGTTCGATGACGGTCGCGCGACCTTGCACGCGCTCGCCAATGGCTTGGTCAACGATTTCGCGGTGACCGTGACGGGCAATCCCCGCGATCCCTGCTGCACGCTGCATGTGGATGCGAACGCCGAGCTTTACGACGACGCCAGCGTGCAGGCGCATCGGAAGCGCTTGCTGCACTTCATCGAGGCGGCGCTGGCGGATCCGGAGCAGCCGATCGAGCGGATCGATTTGCTCGATGCCGACGAGCGGCGTTTGTTGCTGCAGACGTGGAATGCGACGGGAGCGGATTATCCGCGGAATCGATGTGTCCATGAGTTGGTCGAGGATCGGGCAGGGCAGATGCCCGAGGCGATTGCACTGGTTGCTGGCGATGAGCGGTTGACCTATGGCGAGCTCAATGCGCGTGCGAATCGGCTTGCTCGCTATCTCGTCAAGCTCGGCGTTGGACCGGATATTCCGGTTGCCGTGTGTGCTGAGCGAAGCGTCGCGATGGTTGTTGCGTTGCTTGCGGTGTTCAAGGCGGGTGGCGCGTACTTGTCGATCGATCCCGCTTATTCGAGTGCGCGCCTCGCTCATATCCTCGATGATGCGGCACCACCCGTCATGCTGGCCGACGCGGTTGGGCGTGACGCGCTTGGCGAGGCACGATTGGCCAAGCATGTGATGGTTGACTTGAGCGTGTCTTCTGCGCCGTGGGATGACTTGCCTTCAGATGATCTTCCGCCGCGCTCGCTCGGGCTGGAATCATCGCATCTTGCCTATGTGATCTACACGTCAGGTTCCACTGGCACGCCCAAGGGTGTGATGGTCGAGCATCGCCAACTCTCGAATCTCGTGACTTGGCATATCGATCGCTTCGAGCTGCACGCTGGCTCTCGTGTCCCAGCCACCGCAAGCCTGGCCTTCGACGCCAGCGTTTGGGAGCTTTGGCCCGTGCTGTGTGCTGGCGCAAGCTTGTTGCTGCCGCCGCCGGGGCTGTCATCCGATGCTGCCGCGTTGTTGAACTGGTGGCGCCAGCAGTCGATGGATTGCGCATTCCTCGTCACGCCGCTGGCCCTGCTGGCGATGCAGTCTGAATTGCCGCCGGGGCTGAAATCGCTGCTGATCGGCGGCGATCGTGTGACGTCGCTGCCTTCTGGGTTGCCGCCATCGTTGCGCATCGTCAACAACTATGGCCCAACCGAAACCACGGTCGTCGCGACCTCGGGCGAGATCGAGCCGTCTGCCGGCGATACGGTTTATCCGATCGGCAAGCCGATCGCGAATACGCGCATTTACTTGCTCGATGAGAACCAGGCACTGGTTCCCTTGGGCGCTGTCGGCGAACTCTACATCGGCGGTGCCGGTGTCGCGCGAGGCTACCTCAATCGCCCCGATCTCACCGCGCAACGCTTCCTTGCGGATCCGTTCGCGCGTGCTGAGGGTGATGCCGAGGCGCGAATGTATCGAACCGGCGACCTCGCGCGCTACCAGCCAGACGGCAACATCGTGTTCCTCGGTCGTAACGACGAGCAGGTCAAGATTCGCGGATTCCGAGTCGAACCCGGGGAGATCGAGGCGCAGCTCGCCACGCACGAGGCGGTGCGCGAGGCGATCGTCGTCGCTCGGCAGGATCCGGCGGGCAATGCTCGCTTGCTGGCTTACGTGAGCTTGCAGGACGCGGCGCCGCGTGCCGAGCTTGTTCGAGGCTTGCGCGAGCACCTTGCAGCACGGTTGCCGGAATACATGGTGCCGGCTGCATTCGTCGTGCTCGACGCCTTGCCGCTGACGCCGAACGGCAAGGTGGACCGTCGCGCGTTGCCGGAGCCGGATGACGAGGCGTTCGCGCAGGCGCAATACGAAGCGCCGCAAGGCGAAACCGAGCAGACCATCGCCGCGCTGTGGGCCGAACTGCTCGGCGTCGAGCGCGTGGGTCGGCACGACAACTTCTTCGCGCTCGGCGGCCATTCTCTGTTGGCCGTTCAGCTTATCGAGCGTCTGCGCCAGATCGGCTTGACGCTCGCCATCCGCGACTTGTTCGAGCAACCGGCACTTGCCGCGCTTTCCGCCACGCTCGGTCAATCGCGTGAAGTCGTGGTTCCGGAGAACCGGATCGGCCCCGACACGCGAGCCATCACGCCCGATCTCCTGCCGCTCGCCGATCTGTCACAAGCCGATATCGATCGCATCGTCGCCCAGGTTCCAGGCGGTATCGCGAACATCCAGGATATCTACTCGCTTTCGCCGTTGCAGGACGGCATCCTGTTTCACCATGTTCTCAGCACGCACGGCGATCCCTATCTGTTGAGCGCGCATCTGGCCTTTGCCGATCGCGCGGCGCTCGATCGCTACCTCCACGCGATAGCGGGCCTCGTCGAGCGGCACGACATCCTGCGCACCGCCGTGCTGTGGGAAGGGCTGGGCTCGCCGGTGCAGGTCGTCCTGCGGCAGGCGAGTGTCGAGGTGAGCGAGCTTGCCCTCGACGGCAACGGCGAGCCAATCGCGAAGCAGTTGCAGGATCGCATCCATCCGGCGCGCTACAGGATGGACCTGGCGCAGGCGCCGCTGCTGCGCTTCGTGGTTGCCGAAGAGGCGGGAGGGCGCTGGCAGGCGATCATGCTGCTTCATCACCTCGTCGGCGACCATTCCACCCTCGCGATCCTGAACGAGGAAGTCCAGGCGACGATCGACGGGCAGGCTCATCTTCTTCCCGAACCGCAGCCCTATCGCAACCTGGTCGCGCACGCCAGGCTGGGGTTGGCCGCCAGTGCTCACGAAGCGTTCTTCAGCAAGATGCTGGGCGACGTCGATACGCCCACGCTTCCATTCGGCCTCGCGCTTGCACGTGACCACATGGCGCCGGTGTACGAAGCGCGTCGAATCGTGGCGGCCGAGCTCGATGCACGGTTGCGCGCGCTGTCGAGAACCATCGGCGTGAGCCTCGCGACTATGTGTCATCTCGCTTGGGCGATGGTTCTGGCACGCACCAGCGGGCAGAAGCAGGTCGTGTTCGGAACGGTGTTGTTCGGGCGCATGGCGGCTGGTGCCGGCAGCGATCGCACCATGGGCCTGTACATCAATACGCTGCCGCTGCGCATCGATATCGACGCGACCGATGTGCGAGCGGCGGTTCGCGATACACAGATACGGCTCGCCGGCCTGCTGGCACACGAGCACGCATCGCTGGCGCTGGCGCAGCGATGCAGCGGGATCGGCGCGAACGCGCCGCTTTTCAGCGCGCTGCTGAATTACCGCCATAACGTGCGTCTCGATGCTCCTTCGCAATGGCCGCGCGATGTCGAACTGCTGGAGGCGCATGAGCGGACGAACTATCCGTTGACGCTGTCCGTCGAGGATTACGGCGATGCGCTGGAGTTTGCCGCGCAGGTCATCGTGCCGGAACTGCCCGACAGGATATGCGCGTACATGCAGCATGCGTTGGAGCAATTGGCGGATGCACTCGATGCGGGATCCGGCTCGCTCGATCATCTGCAGGTGGTGCCCGAGGATGAGCGAGCGCTGCTGATCGATACGCTGAACGCGACGGATGCGCCTTACGATCGGAATCAGTATCTGCACGGGCTTTTCGAGGCGCAGGTTCGGCGCACGCCCGAGGCTACCGCGTTGATTGCCGGTGATGAGCGGCTGTCTTATGCCGAACTCGATGCGCGCGCGAATCGGTTTGCTCGGTACCTGGTCGATCTGGGCGTTGGTCCCGATGCGCTTGTTGCCGTTTGTCTCGAACGCAGCACGGCGATGGTTGTTTCGCTGATTGGCATCCTCAAGGCAGGCGGGGCGTATGTGCCGATCGATCCTGCTTATCCGGGGCCGCGCATCACGCATATCGTTTCCGATTCCGTGCCTGCTGTCGTGCTGGTTGATGCGACGGGGCGCGAGGCTCTTGTCGATGCGCTCGGCGATGAAAAGCTGGCCGAGCAGGGATTGATCGATGTGAGTGCCGCATCTGCGCCTTGGAATAAGCTCTCTTCCGATCCGCTCTCGCCGAGCGCGCTTGGATTGAATCCACGCCATCTCGCCTATGTGATCTACACCTCAGGCTCCACCGGCATGCCCAAGGGCGTGCAGAACGAGCATGATGCGTTGGTCAATCGCCTGACCTGGATGCAGGAGGCTTATCGGCTCGGTGGGCAAGATGTCGTGCTGCAGAAGACCCCATTCAGCTTCGACGTATCGGTTTGGGAGTTCTTCTGGACGCTGGCCAATGGCGCCACACTGGTCATGGCCGAGCCCGGCGCGCATCGCGATGCCGACTATCTGACCGAGATCATCGCGAAGCACGGTGTTACCACGTTGCACTTCGTCCCCTCGATGCTCGCTGGCTTCCTGGAGGCGCAGGATCTGACACGCTGCAAGACGCTCTCGCGAATCATCTGCAGCGGCGAGGCCTTGCCGGCTCCGATCGCCCGACGATGCCTGGAGCGGCTGCCTCATGCGCAGTTGCACAATCTCTATGGCCCGACCGAAGCGGCCATCGATGTCACTGCGTTTACTTGTCCTCCGGATTTCGATGCGCAGGCCGTTCCGATCGGCAAACCCATCGCCAACACGCGTATCTATCTGCTCGATGAGCGTCAGGCACCTGTGCCCATGGGTGCGATAGGCGAGCTTTACATCGGCGGGGTTGGAGTCGCGCGTGGCTACCTGAATCGCGCTGATCTCACCGCGCAGCGATTCCTTGGCGATCCGTTCGCGCGTGCCGCCGGTCATCCTGAAGCGAGGATGTACCGCACGGGCGATCTGGCTCGCTACCTGCCGGATGGCAATATCGTCTTCCTCGGCCGCAACGACGACCAGGTCAAAATTCGTGGCTTCCGTATCGAGCTCGGCGAAATCGAGGTGCAGCTCGCCAAGCACGAAGCGGTGCGCGAGGCGATCGTCATCGCTCGGCAGGATCCGACGGGCAATGCCCGATTGTTGGCTTACGTGACACCTCAGGAATCGGCATCGCGCGAGGAACTGGCCCGAAGCCTGCGCGAGCATTTGACGGCTCGGCTACCCGAATACATGGTGCCTGCCGCGTTCGTGGTTCTTGAAACGCTGCCGCTGACGCCGAACGGCAAGCTGGACCGCCGCGCGCTGCCGGAGCCCGCCGACGACGCCTTCGTCCAGTCTCGATACGAAGCACCGCAAGGCGAAACCGAGCAGACCATCGCCGCGCTTTGGTCAGACCTGCTAGGCATCGAACGCATCGGCCGATACGACAATTTTTTCGCGCTCGGCGGCCATTCGCTCGTCGCGATCCGAATGATTTCGCGCATCGTCAATGCAACCGGAAAGTCCCTGCCGCTGCGAAAGGTGTTCGAAGCACCGACGCTCGCGGAACTGGCTCTCGCACTCGCGGATGTGACGTCGTCAGAACGCGCTCATGATCTCGTTCGCATCGACCGCAATGTGACGATGCCGCTGTCCTTGGCCGAGGAACGGGTGCTCGCGATCGAAGCGGGTGGCACGCGTGGCGCGATGCTCAACTCATCGCGTCTTTTCATCCTGTCGGGGCGCGTGCGCGAGGATGTGCTGGATCGTGCCTTGCGCGCGGTGGTCGAGCGTCACGAGATCCTGCGCACGCATTATGCGGACGACGAGGCCACCGGGTCGTTCGTGCCGGTCATCGGGCGCTCGGCACTCTTCCGCCTCGAGCGCCGCGAAGTGGCCGGGGACGACGCGATGCCGATCGCGCAATCGGAAGCCGCCAGGCATCTCGACTGCTTCCGAGGGCCGGTCTTCGGCGCGACGCTGTTTGTCGAGTCACCGCAGCGCGCGATCCTGATGATCGCGATTCATCACATCGCGATGGACGCCGCGTCCTGGAACATCGTCTGGCGCGATTTCCGGCAGGCGTATGCCGCGCTGGCCGCCGACGAACCGCCAGCGCTGGCCCCGTTGGCGCTGCAGTACCGGGACTATGCAGCCTGGACGACAAGACAGGTCGATGTCGAGCGTCTCGCTCAATTGCGGCAGACCTGGCGGGAGCGTCTCGCTGGTGCGGCTGTCTACCTGGATCTACCCGCTGACCGGCCAAGGCCGGACAAATTGTCGGACCGCGCGGGACGGATCGAACGCATGCTCGCGCCGGATCTGGTGCAAGGGATCCGACGGATCGCCACGGCATACAAGGTCACGCCCTTTATCGTGCTGGAGACCACGCTCGCGATCGCTTGCGCGCAACTCGCGCGCAGCCGCGACATCGTGATAGGCACGGTGGCCGAAGGGAGAACGCATGCCGCCACCGAGGATATGGTCGGCCTGTTCGTCAACACACTGCCGCTGCGCCATCGGCTGGATCGAACCGCCTCCGTCGCGAGTCATTTGCTCGCGACCTCGCGTGAACTTCTTTCCGCACTCGAGGCGAGCGAACTGCCGTTCGCCGACGTGGTGGCTGCCGTCAATCCACCGCGCGCGTCCTCCCACGATCCGATCTTTCAGGTGTTTTGCCAGTTCCAGCAAGGCCCTGGAAAGACTCGCGAGACGATCGCCGACGTGACGATCGAAGCCATTCCGCGCACGCGCATGGCGCGAGGTGCCGATCTAGCCGTCGTGTTCCTGGACGCGGGTGAGTATCTCAGTGCGGACGTCTCATACAGCGCCGATCTGTTCGACGCCGAGAGCATCGATGCGCTGATCGAACTGTTCCTGCGCTTCCTGGCGAAAAGCGTACAGCGGCCCGATGCGGTGGTGGACGAGCTTTGGGATGCCGGCGTCGCCAGTGCGAGGGCCGCGGCGTCGGGCCCGGATGTCTCGCGTCTGATCGACCGCCCGGGCAGCCCGGCGGGAACCTGGTACGCGCTCTCGCCGGCGCAGCAGGCAGTCTGGCTGCAGGAGCAGGCGGCCCGGCCGGGGACGTCGTTCTTCTCGGTCGCGGCCATGCGCTGCGCGCCGGAGGTCGATCGAATGCGTCTGGTTGCTGCCTCGCGCGCTTTGATCGCTCAAAACCAGGCGTTCTGGCTTCAAGTCTCCGACGCTGGCCTGCAATGCGAGTCGCCCATGCCGACGACACGCTTCCAGCATTTCGTCGAACCAACGACGATGACCGACGAAGCGATGCGACGGGCGGTGATCGAGTGGCATGAGAAGCTCAACGAGGATCCGCGCGACAAGTCCGGTGCCGTCGCCGTGTTCGACTCTCCTGGTAGCGTGCTGGTGGCGTTGCGCTCGCCTCATGTGCAGAACGACGGATGGTCTGCGATTCGATACTTCGAGCGCATCGGCAGGAACTACGCCGCGCTCGAGAGCGACCCGGCCCGCACGTTCGACATGGATCGGATCTTTCTCGATACCTTGTCGCTCGACGAACGTTATCTCTGCTCGCCGACCTACGAGCGCGACGCCGCGTTCTGGCAATCGGCATGCGCGCGAATCGACGGGCAGCCATTGGTAACGCTCGTGGCCGACCATGCTCACCCCGTGGATGCACGCGGCGTGGTTCGATCCTTGCGCAAGGTGTTTCCGCGGACGCTGCAAGAGCGGGTCCTGAACGCTGCGCGGAAGCTCTCGTTGTCGCCAGCGGAATGCCTGACCGCGTTGACCGCTCTGTATCTGATGCGGGTCACGGGTGAAAGGAGCACGGTACTCGGCGTGTCGTTCCTGAACCGAACTCGGGAAGCGCTCGATATTCCGGGGCAGTTCGCCAAGGTCATTCCGCTTCCGGTATCGATCGGGCAGGGCGATATTCCCCTTTCGGCGACGTTGAACGGAATTCGCGATGCATTCAAGGACGTGATGCAGCACGGACGATTTCCGTTCGGCGAGATGGTTAGGCGTTACGGGTTCGATCCCCGGCATATCGAGATCAGCGTCAATACCCTGTTCCTGCGCCATCCCGTTGAAGTGGGCGGCCAGCCCGCGCATGTTCAGTGGTTGTCCGGGCCCGAGCATGGCCTCTCGTTCCTGTTTACCCAGTTCGGCAGGAGCGCGCCGATCGATATCGAGCTCCGATACAACGGCAATGCATTCGATTCGGAATCTGTCGAGCGGCATGCGGGACGTTTGCTTGATTTTATCGAGCACGCGTGCGAGGACGATAGCGTGTCGGCTCGGGGGATCGAACTCGTGTCGAGTGACGAACGGGCCTTGCTGATCGATACGCTGAACGCGACGGATTCGCCTTACGATCGGAATCAGTATCTGCATGGGCTTTTCGAGGCGCAGGTTCGGCGCACGCCCAAGGCTACCGCGTTGATTGCCGGTGATGAGCGGCTGTCTTATGCCGAACTCGATGCGCGTGCGAATCGGTTTGCTCGGTATCTGGTCGATCTGGGCGTTGGTCCCGATGCGCTTGTTGCCGTTTGTCTCGAACGCAGCACGGCGATGGTTGTTTCGCTGATTGGCATCCTCAAGGCGGGCGGGGCTTATGTGCCGATCGATCCTGCTTATCCGGGCCCGCGCATCGCGCATATCGTTTCCGATTCCGCGCCTGCTGTCGTGCTGGTTGATGCGACGGGGCGCGAGGCTCTTGTCGATGCGCTCGGCGATGAGAAGCTGGTCGAGCAGGGATTGATCGATGTGAGTGCCGCATCTGCGCCTTGGAATAAGCTCTCTTCCGATCCGCTCTCGCCGAGCGCGCTTGGATTGAATCCACGCCATCTCGCCTATGTGATCTACACCTCAGGCTCTACCGGCATGCCCAAGGGCGTGCAGAACGAGCATGATGCGTTGGTCAATCGTTTGACCTGGATGCAGGAGGCTTATCGGCTCGGTGGGCAAGATGTCGTGCTGCAGAAGACCCCGTTCAGCTTCGACGTATCGGTTTGGGAGTTCTTCTGGACGCTGGCCAATGGCGCGACGCTGGTCATGGCCGAGCCCGGCGCGCATCGCGATGCCGACTATCTGACCGAGATCATCGCGAAGCACGGCGTCACTACCTTGCACTTCGTCCCCTCGATGCTCGCTGGCTTCCTGGAGGCGCAGGATCTGACGCGCTGCAAGACGCTCTCGCGAATCATCTGCAGCGGCGAGGCCTTGCCGGCTCCGATCGCGCGACGATGCCTGGAGCGGCTGCCTCATGCGCAGTTGCACAATCTCTATGGCCCGACCGAAGCGGCCATCGACGTCACTGCGTTTACTTGTCCCCCGGGTTTTGACGCGCAGGCCGTTCCGATCGGCAAACCCATCGCCAACACACGTATCTATCTGCTCGATGAGCATCAGGAACCTGTGCCGTTGGGTGCGATAGGCGAGCTTTACATCGGCGGAGTTGGCGTCGCGCGTGGTTACCTGAATCGCGCTGATCTCACCGCGCAGCGATTCCTTGGCGATCCGTTCGCGCGTGCCGCCGGTCATCCTGAAGCGAGGATGTACCGCACGGGCGATCTGGCTCGCTACCTGCCGGATGGCAATATCGTCTTCCTCGGCCGCAACGACGACCAGGTCAAAATTCGTGGCTTCCGTATCGAGCTCGGCGAAATCGAGGTGCAGCTCGCCAAGCACGAAGCGGTGCGCGAGGCGATCGTCATCGCTCGGCAGGATCCGACGGGCAATGCCCGATTGTTGGCTTACGTGACACCTCAGGAATCGGCATCGCGCGAGGAACTGGCCCGAAGCCTGCGCGAGCATTTGACGGCTCGGCTACCCGAATACATGGTGCCTGCCGCGTTCGTGGTTCTTGAAACGCTGCCGCTGACGCCGAACGGCAAGCTGGACCGCCGCGCGCTGCCGGAGCCGGCCGACGACGCTTTCGTCCAGTCCAGATACGAAGCACCGCAAGGCGAAACCGAGCAGACCATCGCCGCGCTTTGGTCCGAGCTGCTAGGCATCGAACGCATTGGCCGACACGACAACTTCTTTGCGCTCGGCGGCCATTCGCTGCTTGCCGTGAGGATGTTGAATCGCTTGCGGGCGATGCAAGCGGTGGATCTATCGCTTTCCTCATTGTTCGATCATCCAACCGTGAGCGCGGTTGCACAGGCGATCGGCTCCGGAAGCCGAAGCGTCGCGCCTTCGATCGTTCGCGTGGCTCGCGACGCGCGCCTTCCTCTGTCGTTCGCCCAGCAGCGGATGATGTTCCTAAGCGGTTTCGATGGTGCAAGCACGATCTATCATGTCCCACTCGTGTTGCGTATCGACGGCAAGTTGGACATAAATGCATTGCGTCTTGCCCTCGACATGTTATGGGCGCGTCACGAAGCGTTGCGGACGGTATTTCTTGACACGTCTGGAACTGGCGAGGGCGCTGACGCGGAACTGCTCCCAGCCGACGATGGCATGCCCTGGCGGGAGGACGATTTGTCCTCGAGACTCGATGCTTCGCAAGACGAATGGTTGCGTCTGTGCGAGGAGGAAGCCACGCAAGCGTTCGATCTCGCACGCGGGCCGCTGGTGCGCGCGCGTCTCGTCAGGCTGGCCGCCAACGAGTATACGCTCATGCTCACCCTGCATCACATCATCTGCGATGGATGGTCCCTGGCGGTGCTCGTCAAGGAGCTCGGCGCGCTTTATCGTGCCGTGACGGAGGAGCGCCCGGATCCGCTCGGCGCACTGACGATCCAGTATCCCGACTATGTGAGTTGGCAGCGCCAATGGTTCGGCGCCGAGCGTCGCGAACGGGAAGCCGTTTATTGGAAAACAACGCTGGCGGGTATTCCGACGCTGTTGGATCTGCCGACGGATCATCCTCGTCCCGCGCAGCAGCAGTTCGATGCGGCACGCCTGCCGCTCGAGCTCGACCCGATGCTCACGCAGGACTTGAGACGACTCGCTGCACGACGCGGCACGACTGTCTTCGCGGTCGTCACCGCGGCGTGGGCGGCAGTGCTGGGGCGCCTCGCGGGCCAGGAGGATGTCGTCATCGGCACGCCGGTCGCGAATCGCTCCAAACCCGAGCTCGAGGCTGTCGTTGGTCTGTTCGTAAACACCCTGGCACTGCGCATCGATTTGTCGGGCATGCCGTCCGTCGCGCAACTGCTCGACCGCGTTCAATCGACGGTCGTCGCCGCGCAGGACCATCAGGATCTTCCGTTCGAGCAGGTCGTGGAGATCGTGAAGCCGCAACGGCGGCTTGCTCACACCTCGATATTCCAGGTGATGATCTCGTGGCAGAACACCGACATGCGAACCATCGAATTGCCGGATCTGGCGTTCACGCCGGTGGGCGGCGCGTTCGATCGCGCGAAGTTCGATCTCGAACTCGACCTGCTCGACGATAGGCAGGTGATATCCGGGGCGCTGCGTTATGCCACCGCCTTGTTCGAGGAAGCCTCGATCGCGCGTCATTGCGCATATTTGATTGCGGCCTTGCGCGCCATGGCGCGCGACGAGGAGCAGCCGATCGAGCGGATCGATTTGCTCGATGCTGATGAGCGGCGCTTGTTGCTGCAGACGTGGAATGCGACGGGAGCGGATTATCCGCGGAATCGATGTGTCCATGAGTTGGTCGAGGATCGGGCAGGGCAAATGCGCGAGGCGATTGCGCTGGTTGCGGGTGACGCGCATGTCTCTTATGGCGAGCTTAATGCGCGTGCCAATCGGCTCGCTCGCTATCTCGTCGAGCTTGGCGTCGGGCCGGATATTCCCGTTGCCGTATGCGCGCAGCGCAGCGTCGCGATGGTCGTTGCTTTGCTCGCGGTGTTCAAGGCCGGCGGCGCTTATCTGTCGATCGATCCGGCTTATTCGAGTGCTCGTCTCGCTCATATCCTCGACGATGCGGCACCGCCCGTCATGCTGGCCGATGCGCTTGGACGTGAAGCGCTCGGCGAGGCGCGTCTGGCCAAGCATGTGATGGTTGATTTGAGCGTGTCTTCCGCGCCATGGGATGAACTGGGTTCGGACAATCTTCCGCCGCGCTCGCTCGGGCTGGACTCATCGCATCTTGCCTATGTGATCTACACGTCAGGTTCCACTGGCACGCCCAAGGGTGTCATGGTCGAGCATCGCCAACTCGCTAACCTGGTGAGCTGGCATATCGATCGTTTCGAGTTGAAAGCTGGCTCTCGTGTCCCAGCCACCGCAAGCCTGGCCTTCGACGCCAGCGTGTGGGAGCTTTGGCCCGTGCTGTGTGCTGGCGCAAGCTTGTTGCTGCCGCCGCCTGGGCTGTCATCCGATGCTGCCGCGTTGTTGAACTGGTGGCGCCAGCAGTCGATGGATTGCGCGTTCCTCGTCACGCCGCTGGCGCTGCTGGCGATGCAATCTGAATTGCCGCCGGGGCTGAAATCGCTGCTGATCGGCGGCGATCGTGTGACATCGCTGCCTTCTGGGTTGCCGCCATCGCTGCGCATCGTCAACAACTATGGCCCAACCGAAACCACGGTCGTCGCGACCTCGGGCGAGATCGAGCCGTCTGCCGGCGACTCGGTTTATCCGATCGGCAAGCCGATCGCGAATACGCGCATTTACTTGCTCGATGAGAACCAGGCACTGGTTCCCTTGGGCGCTGTCGGCGAACTCTACATCGGCGGTGCCGGTGTCGCGCGAGGCTACCTCAATCGACCGGATCTCACCGCGCAACGCTTCCTTGCGGATCCGTTCGCGCGTGCTGAGGGCGATGCCGAGGCGCGCATGTATCGCACGGGGGATCTCGCGCGCTACCAACCTGACGGCAACATCGTGTTCCTCGGTCGTAACGACGAGCAGGTCAAGGTCCGTGGCTTCCGAGTCGAACCCGGGGAGATCGAGGCGCAGCTCGCCACGCACGAAGCGGTGCGCGAGACGATCGTCGTCGCCCGGCAGGATCCAGCGGGCAATGCTCGCTTGCTGGCTTATGTGAGCCTGCAGGACGCGGCGCCGCGTACCGAGCTTGTTCGAGGCTTGCGCGAGCACCTTGCTGCGCGGCTGCCGGAATACATGGTGCCGGCTGCGTTCGTCGTGCTCGACGCCTTGCCGCTGACGCCGAACGGCAAGGTGGACCGTCGCGCGTTGCCGGAGCCGGATGACGAGGCGTTCGCGCAGGCGCAATACGAAGCGCCGCAAGGCGAAACCGAGCAGACCATCGCCGCGCTGTGGGCCGAACTGCTCGGCGTCGAGCGCGTGGGCCGGCACGACAACTTCTTCGCGCTCGGCGGCCATTCGCTGCTGGCCACCCGCATGCTCGTGCGGCTGCGTGAAGCATTCGGACACGACGTATCGATTCGCACGCTCTTCGAGGCGCCGACTGTCTCGCAATTGGCGCCGCGAGTACACACGGCGGTTCAGTCCGACGCGCTGGCCATGCTCCTGCCGATTCAGACGCAGGGATCGAAACCGCCGCTGTTCTGCATCCACCCGGCTGGCGGTTTCAGCTGGCCTTACGCGGGCCTCGCTCACCATCTGCCGGATCGTCCGCTCTATGGCCTGCAAGCGCGCGCACTCGCGGAAGCGGACGAACAAGTGGAGTCGATCGAGGAGATGGCACTGGATTACGTCCGGCAGATCCGCGGCGTGCAGCCCAGCGGCCCTTATCATCTGCTCGGCTGGTCGCTTGGTTGCCATATCGCGCATGCGATTGCCACGCAGCTACAGCTCGCCGGCGAGAGCGTAGCGTTGCTCGCGATGCTCGACGGTTATCCGATGGCGGAGATCGAGGCTATTTCCTCGCCGACGGAAGCGGAAGTCATGAGGGTGCTGATGCAAGCGTTCTCGGATTCACAGCAACCGAGAACCGCCGAACCGTTGACGATAGCAACGCTGAAAGCGCACCTGGCGCGGAGCAATCCGATGTTCCAGACGATCAGCGAACCGACGTTCGCATCGATCGTGCGGCAATTCCAGATCGCACCAGCCCTGGCCGGCATGTTCGTGCCGGAGATATTCCATGGCGATGTGCTGTTCCTGAGGGCCATGCTCAGTCAGGCGGCTGCTTATCCACAGCGCGAGGTCAGTGCATGGCAGCCCTATGTGCAGGGCCGAATCGAGACGCATGAAGTCGAGTGCCTGCACGAAACGATGATGAGCGCACAGGCACTCGCGAGGATCGGGCCGATCGTTGCGGCCGCACTCGAACGGGGCTTGAAAAATGGAGAGGCGTCGACAGGTTCGCCTATGGCTACCGAGAATGCATGACGGCAGCTGATGATGCGAACGCATCGCGCCGTCGAGGAAGATCGACTTGAACTCCCTCGACGGCTAACGCATTGCCTTACAAGCTCGCGAGCGGCACCGTCACCTCGGTCCCCGCCGGGTCGAGCCGCAACTCAGTACCCGGCGCCGGCCGCAACGTCGCCTCGTAGTCGCTCGACAGCACCACCAACCCGAGCCGGTGCCCCGCCGCGATGGTGTAGTCGCGCGGCATGAAGCTCAGCTTCAGCTCATAGGGCAGGCCCGCCAGCACCGGCAGCGAATGCCGGATCGACAGCGGATTGCGCGGATCGGCCCAGGCGCGCGTGACGATGGTGGCGGTGCCGTCCGGCGCGCGGTCGACCAGCAACGCGGTGACGTTCGCGGCAGCCGAGAACGTCAGTCGCACATGCGCCGTCGCGGTGCCCGACAAGCGGCTCGCGGTGGTGAACGGCGCGGTCTCGAAGCGGCCACGATGCGCGCCGTCAGGCGCGTTCGCCAGCGTCAGCGCATCGATGCGCGCGTCGTCGCGGAACGTCAGCAGCGGGCCGCCCGTCGGGAAACGCAGCAGCGCACCATCGCGCGAGCCGTCGCCGCCGGCGAAGTAGGTGACCGGGCGCGCCTGCCGTGACGGCCACTGCGTTTCCTTCAGCAGCGTGCCGTCGGCCTGCTCGACCACCGAACCGGCATCGCGCTCCACGCCGTTGTCGACGCCGAGCAGGTAGCGCGTGAACCAGCGGTTCACGGCCACCGGCCACGCATCGGTCAGCGCCGGACGGCTGCGCGGATCGATGTGCTTGGCGCGGTGCAGCCACAGTTGCGCGGGCACGCCCTGGCGGCGCATCGCCAGGTACCAGGAGGTCGACTGGTCGACCCGCACGTTGTCGTCCGCGAGCCCCTGCGCGACCAGCGCCGGCGCCACCGCGCGCAGCGGCGAGATCTCGCGCGCGGCCCAGAACGCCGAATAGTCACCGGTGGCGCGATCCTCGTCGCGCAGCGCCTCGTCGACCAGGTGCGTGCAGCGTTCCGGATGCGCATTGGTCAGCAGCGCCTTGATGTAGACGTCGACATCCTCGCCCTGGTAGCCCTCGGGTGCGCGCACCAGGCCGCCCGCGCGGTAGTAGCCGTACATGTCGGTCAGGCCGGCGATCGGCACGATCGCGTCGAGTCCGCGCGTGCGCAGGCTCGCGACCATCTTCGGCAGGGTGCCGTCGTACGACACGCCATACATGCCGACATGGCCCGTCGACCAGTTCGCGACCACCGGCTTGCCGGCCGCGTCGCGTGCCGTTGCCTCGCGGCCGAGCCAGCGGATCACCTGGGCCATCGCCACCGATTCGTCGTGGGTGAGGATGGTCGGGCAGCCGTCGGAGCCGGCGGTGCCCAGCGAATCGGCATAGACGATGCTGAAGCCGCGCTGCACGAAGTAGCCCTCGATCCACGAGCGCGCGGCCGCGGCCACCTCGGCCTGCTGGCGTAGCAGCGACACCGGCCGCGCTGCCATCACGCGCGCGCCGCTGCCGGCGTCGGCAGCCCGCGAAGCGGTGGCGGCGGCAGGGCTGGGCGAGCCGTCCAGCTCGACGTCGACATCGTGGTTCGGGCTGTCGGCCAGGTCGTTGTAGTAGGGACTGGCCAGCACGATCACCGGCGTTACCGCGCCGTCGTCGGTCTCGGCCGGGCGCACCACGCGCACGTGGATGCGGTCCTTCTGGCCGTCGCCGTCGGAATCGATGGGAGTGTCGACCCAGGCCTCGCTGGTGCGCGTCGCGCCCGACAGCGAGGGCTGGACCTGGCCGTCCTTGACGAGCGGCGGATATTTGCCGCGCGAGGCATCGGCATAGGGCACGCCCGAAGGCGAACGATGCGCGCGCGAGGCCGCATCGGCCGAGGCTTGCTCGGCGGAGGAAGCGGAGGAGGAAAACACGGAAGCGCCGGGGCTGCCGCCGTCGTCGCCGCCGCACGCGCCGAGCGCGAACACGGCCGCGATCGCGGCGAGCCACGCCTTGGCGGCGGGCAGGGAGGAGTGGGTCATGCTTGTCTCGCTGTAGTTGTGTCGGGAGTCGTCAAGCGCAACGAGCGGCGGGCGTTGCCGCGCCGCCGCCCGCTCGCGCCGGATGGACCAGGCCATCCGGCGCGCGTGGTGCCTGCCGTTACTGACGTGCCGCGTTGACGGCCGCGCCGGCGTCGAGCAGGCCCGCGCCGCAGGTGCTGGTCGAGCAGCCCGAGCCGCTCGGGAACGGCCGTGCCGAGGCTTGCAGCTTCTGCAGGATCTGGCTGGGCGTGAGCGAGCCGTTGGCTGCCAGCATTAGCGCCACGGTGCCGGCCACGTGCGGCGTGGCCATGCTGGTGCCGTTGTAGGAGGCATAGCTGTCGGCGGCCGGCGATTTCGTGCCGCTGTTCAGCGTGGACAGGATGTTCACGCCGGGAGCGGCGATCTTCACCAGCGAGCCGGTGTTGGTGAAGCTGGCGCGCCGGCCGTTGATGTCGGTGGCGGCCACCGCGATCACGTTCTGGCAGTTCGCCGGTTGCGAGCTCGACACCGGGGAGGCCTCGTTGCCGGCCGCCACCACCACCGTTGCGCCCTTCGCCACTACCGCGTTGATCGCGTTCTGGTAGGTGCGGCTGCAACTACCGCCGCCGCCGAGGCTGAAGTTCAGCACGCTGGCCGGGTTCGGGTTGGCCGGAGCGCCCGGCACCGAGAGACCGGCGGCCCAGCGCATCCCGTCCGCGATGTCGGACAGCGTGCCGCCGCACTTGCCGAGCACGCGCACCGGCAGGATCTTGCCCTTCCACGAGATGCCGGCCACGCCGGTGCCGTTGTTCGACACCGCGCCGATCGTGCCGGCCACGTGGGTGCCGTGCCAGGAACTGTTACTGGCGAAGGTGTTGCCGAACTGGTCGAGCTGGCAGCGGTAGAACGGACCGTTCGGATCGTCGACTTCCTGCTGCGTGACCCAGTCGCCCGGATCGGCTGCGTTGTTGTCGCGACCGTTGCCGTCGTTGGCGCTGTCGGGATCGCTGATGAAGTCGTAGCCCGGCAGGATGTTCGCGGCGAGGTCCGCATGCGGGCGGTAGCCGGTATCCACCACCGCCACCACCACCTTGTCCGAGCCCGTGGTGATGTCCCAGGCCTTCGGCAGGTTCGCGCCGCCCACGCCGCTGGCATAACCCCATTGCTCGGAATAACGCGTGTCGTTCGGCACCAGGAAGGCGTGCATGCGCGCATCGGGTTCGGCGTAGTCGACCGCGCCGTCGGCGGCGAAGTCCCTGGCCAGCGAGGCCGCGTCGGCCGCCGAGATGTTGCGGCCCAGGCGCAGCACGGTGGCGCCGTCGGCCATCTCGCGCTTCACGTGCAGCCCGGCGGCCGGATCGCCCGCATTGCCGGGCGCCGAGGCAGCCGCGGCACCGAACGAGCGCGTGGTGACGCGTTGCCCACGCGCGGCCAGCACGCGATCGATCACGCCCTGGATGCCGGGCTGCGCGCTCGACGAGGCGATCGAGGCGGTGGCGCGCGCGGACGGCGAGGCCGCCGGCTTCAGCTTGACGATCAGCTGGTTGACGCTTTCGCCGCCGCTGCCGGCGTTCGGCACGCTGGGCGCCTGCGTCTCGGCGTGGGCGAGCGTGGCGCCGGCGGCGAGCACCAGGGCGATTGCGGAAGAAATAGAAGTAGTGCGAACTAATTGCTTCATGCCAGTACCCCCAGAAGGAGAGAACGGATTGCGTTGTTGGAGTGTTACCGTTGCGAAACTGCGGGTTTGCATCCCGGCACGAAGGCGGGCGCGACGCCCTGGCCAGGGGCGGCACCTGCTGCCGAACAAGAGCACGGACTACTGGCGCGGCTGCTGCGGGAAGCGCGCTGTCGAGCCGGCCGGGCCGCAGGGCGCGGGCCGGCCGTGTGCCTCTCTCAGGTTCTTTTGTTGTGGTTCGGATACCGCCACGAGCTTGCGCGGCAAACGCTGGGCGTTGTCGCGCAAGCTCGAGAATTCATTTAGTACGACTGAAATGGACGGCGAGGAAGCGATGCCGTATTCGGTGCTGCGCGGCGCGCTTGCCGGGTGGCGGCGCATCGAGCCCGTCGAAATAGAGGAAGCTTTCCTCGGGCTTTCGCAAAATTATCTCGCCGTATGGCGGCTGTCAAATAAATTTAATCGAAATCTAAAAAAGTTAGATAAGTGCCGGATGTGAGGGGGCAGCCGCGCGCGGCGCGAGGCGCGCGCACAAAATGACGAAGGCCGCGTGCCTTGTTGGGCACGCGGCCTTCGCCGTTCGATCCGGCGCGGGACGAGCCTCAGGAATAGGCCTTGGCGCTCACCGCCTCGCGTGGGCGCGAATCGCGGATGAACACACCCGACAGCAGCGCACCGGCCAGCGCGATGCCGCCCGCGAGCAGGAAGGCGCTCGCGTAGGAACCGCTGCGCTGCACCAGCAGGCCCGTGACGGCCGGCCCGATCACGCCGGACAGGCTGCCGATGCAGTGCATGCAGCCGCTCACGCTGCCGACCCTGGCGGGATGCACGACATCCTGCACCACCGCCCAGTAGAGCGCGCCCGTCACGTAGAGCAGGAACAGCGCGACCGACATCAGCGCCACCGCGTTGGCGGCGGTATGCACGGTGCCGGCCACCGCCACGCAGATGCCGGTGGCGAGCAGCGAGACCACCAGCACGATCTTGCGCGACAGCATCAGCTTGCCGGTCCAGCGGAAGATCGCGTCGGAGATCGCGCCGCCGGCGGCGAGCCCCACCGTGCCCACCAGCCAGGGCACCACGGTGGCCAGGCTCATCTCGCGGATGTTGAGATGATGCGCGTCCACCAGGTAGCTGGGGAACCAGCTCAGGAAGAAGAACAGCACGTAGTTGTAGCTGAAGAAGGCGAACGCGGCGGCCAGGATCAGCGGCTGGCGCAACCAATGCGAGAGCGGCAGGTTCGCGCTGGCCGGATCGATCGGCGCGACGGCGCCGCCGCCATGCGCGCTTGCCCGGCCGCCGGCGGTGGCTTCGTCGTCGAGCGAGCGGACCAGGCGGCTGCTCGCCGGCGTGTCGGCCGTCATGGCGACCCAGGCCACCACCCACACCAGCCCGATCGCGCAGATGATCCAGAACGCCAGGCGCCAGCCGAAGTTCAACGCGAGCAGGCCCACCACCGGCCCCGCGATCGCGCCGCCGAGCGGCGAGCCCGCGCTGAGCAGGCCCATCGCGGTGGCGGCACGCCGATGCGGCATCCAGTTGTTGACCATCTTGTTGGCGGCGGCGCACAGCGGCCCTTCGGCCATGCCGAACAGCACGCGCACCACCAGCAGGCTGGCGAAGCCGACCGTCTCCGCGGTCAGCCCGCAGAACAGCGACCAGAAGCCGACCGCCAGCACATAGACGAGCTTCGGCCCGAGCCGGTCGCTCGCCAGCCCGCCGACGAAGTTGAACAGCGCGTAACCGACGAAGAAGCTGCTGAACACGATGCCCATCTGCGCGGCGTCGATGCCGAGATCCTTCTGGATCAGCGGCGCCGTCAGCGACAGCGCGATGCGGTCGAGATAGTTGATGCCGTAGACGAGGAACAGCAGGAATACCGTGATCCAGCCCATCGTGCGTTGCTTCATGCTCTGTCTCCTGTTCTGCCGGTTTTGTCGGTGTCGCGAGGCGGCGGGCGGCGGTGCTAGCGTTCGGCGGATGTCGCCAGCAAGGCTTCGGTGCCGCGCTCGCGCAAGCCGGCGAGATGCCGCGCGAGCCGCGCGACGAAATCCGCCGGCCAAGGCGCGGCGCCGAACACGCCTTGATGGCCGAGCGCGGCCTGGGCGGCGTCGAGCGGCGTGTCGGCGGCGCGTAGCCAGCCCGTCAGCGCCGCCGCGCCGGGGTCGCTGATCGCGAGCGTTTCGCCCGTCTCGCCGCGTGCCGTGGCGAGGTAGTGCAGCCAGGCCGCCAGCGCGCGTTCGAGATGCGGCCGCTCGATGCCGGCCGCCAGGCTCTCGCGCAGCGCCGGCAGCCAGCGCACCGGCACCTTCTGCGTGCCGTCCATGGCGATCTGGCGGGTCTGGTGGGCGAGCGTCGGATTGCGAAAACGCGCCAGCAGTTCGTCGCAATAAGCCTGCACGTCGAAGCCGCGCGGCACCGTCACGGTGGCCAGCAGGTCCTCGCGCATCAGCGCCTGCACGAAGGTGCCGATGGCCGGATCGGCCATCGCCTCGGCCACCGTCGCCCGCCCGCGCAACTGGCCGAGATAGGCGATGGCCGAATGCGAGCCGTTGAGCAGACGCAGCTTCATCGCCTCGTAGGGCCGCACGTCGCCGGTGAGCAGCGCGCCGGCTTCCTCCCAGGCGGGTCGCGGGCCGCTGAAGCGATCCTCGATCACCCATTGCGTGAAGTGCTCGCAGGCGATCGCCGCCTCGTCGCGCAGGCCCAGCCGCGCTTCGGCGGCGGCCAGCGAGGCCGGCGTGGCGGCCGGCACGATACGGTCGACCATGGTGTTCGGGAAGGCGATCGTGTCGCCGATGCGACTCGCGAGCGAGGCATCGAAGCCGCGCGCGTACTGCATCAGCAGCTTGCGCAGCCTGTCGCCGTTGCCGGCCATGTTGTCGCAACAGACCACGCTCAGCGGCGCATCGGCGGCGCGCCGGCGAATGCCGGCGGCCAGCACGCCGAGCGTGGTGCGGGGCGTGTCGGGCGCGAGCAGGTCGTGGCGGATGTCGGCATCGTCGAGATCGAGATCGCCGCTGGCCGGCGCGATGCTGTAGCCCTTCTCGGTCACGGTCAGGCTGACGATCGACACGCGCGGATCGGCGATCGCGTCGAGCACGGCCGGCAACGCGCTAGGCGCGTGCAGCGCACCGACCAGCGCGCCGGCCACGCGGCTGCGCGTGGTTTCGCCGTCGCTCTCGGTGACGGAGTAGAGCAGGTCCTGCTGGCGGATCAGCTCGGCCATGCGCCGCTCGCGCAGATGCACGCCGACGATTCCCCAGCGCAGGTCGCCCGCCTCGAGCAGCGCCTCGGTATAGAGCGCCTGATGCGCGCGGTGGAAGGCACCCAGCCCGAGATGGACGATGCCCGGCTGCAGGCGGTCGCGTGCGTAAGCGGGTCGCCGCGTATCGGCGGGGAGCGCGCCCAGGGATGCCTGGCTCAGCAGTGTCGCCATCGTGTGCTCTTTGTACCATGGTAGAGTTCGCGTCGAACGAAGCTTAATCGGCACTTGTTGGGGATTTTATCGGTGTAAACGCTAGACGATCCCGAAAACACCTCAGTGCTACCATGGTACGAACAATGGCACCGTCACCGAACATGACCCAGATGGCTCCCGATCCACAGGAAGACAGCACGCTCGCCGCGCTGCGCGGCTTCAAGGCGAATGCCGACTTGCCCTATCGCCCGCAGGTGCACCGTTTCCTGCGCGACGCGATCGTGCGCGGCGCGCTGCCGCCGCATACCAGCCTGTCCGAGGCGGCCATCTCCGAGGCGCTCGAAGTGAGCCGCACGCCGGTGCGCGAGGCGCTGGCCCAGCTCGCCGACGAGCATCTCGTCAATATCTATCGCAAGGTCGGCACCATCGTCGCGCCGATCTCGGTCTCGCAGCTCGAGGAAGGGCGCTTCGCGCGCAGCACGCTCGAATGCGCGAACCACGTCCAGCTCGCGCAGACCATCACGCCCGGGCAGCTCACCGAATTCGGCGCGATCGTCGAGGCGCAGCGCGAAGCTGTCGCCGCCGGCGAGGTCGAGCGCTTCTTCGAACTCGACGAGCTGATGCACCGGCGCCTGTTCGAATTCGCGGGCCGCGCGCATGTCTGGGAGATGCTGCAGCCGATGAAGCGCCAGTTCGACCGGGTTCGCTGGCTGCTGCTCGACCGCGTCGCCGATCACGCGCTGCGCGCCCTGCACGAACACGAGCTGATCCTCGCGCAGATGGCCTCGCGCAACGTCGCCCAGCTCGGCGCGACGGTGGCCAGCCATATCGACCGGGTCGGCTCGCACCTGCCCGCGGTGCGCGAGCGCGCCCCCGACTATTTCACCGGCTGAGCGGCAGCGGGCCGCCGGCCGTCCCGCGCATGGAGACGACGATTGAAGATTGAACGCTTGCAGACCATCGTGACCTGCCCCGGCAGGAATTTCGTGACGGTGAAGATCGTCACGGACGAGGGCGTGCACGGCCTGGGCGACGCCACGCTCAACGGCCGCGAGCAGGCCGTGGTCGCGTATCTGGAAGAGCATGTGTTTCCCTGCCTGGTCGGGCGCGATCCGCGCCGTATCGAGGACATCTGGCAATACCTCTATCGCGGCGCCTACTGGCGGCGCGGGCCCGTCACCATGACGGCGATCGCCGCGATCGACATGGCGCTGTGGGACATCCTGGGCAAGCTGGCGGGCATGCCCGTGTACCAGTTGCTGGGCGGCAAGAGCCGCGATGGGTTGATGGTGTATGGCCACGCGAACGGGCGCGATCACGAGGAAGCGGTCGACGCGGTGCGCAGGCACATCGAGGAAGGCTACCTGGCGATCCGCGTGCAATCGGGCGTGCCGGGGCTCGACAAGGTGTATGGGGTAGGCAAGACAGCCGGCGAATACGAGCCGGCGCAGAAGGGCCTGCCGCCCGAGGAGCCCTGGGATACGGCGCTCTATCTGCGCCACACGCCGGAGCTGTTCCGCAAGGTGCGCGAGGCGGTCGGTTTCGAGCCGCATCTGCTGCACGACGCGCATCACCGGCTCACGCCGATCGAGGCGGCGCGGCTCGGCCGCGATCTCGAGCCCTATCGGATGTTCTGGCTGGAGGATGCCACGCCGGCCGAGAACCAGGAAAGCTTCCGCCTGATCCGCAGCCACACCACCACGCCGCTGGCGGTGGGCGAGGTGTTCAACTCGATCTGGGATTGCAAGGACCTGATTCGCGAGCAGTTGATCGACTACATCCGCGCGACCATCGTGCACGCGGGCGGCATCACGCATGCGCGGCGCATCGCCGATTACGCGGCGATGTACCAGGTGCGCACCGGCTTCCACGGTGCTACCGATCTCTCGCCGGTCTGCATGGCGGCCGCCGTCAACTTCGGGCTGTGGGCGCCGAACTTCGGCATCCAGGAGCTGATGCCGCACAACGCGCTGACCAACGAGGTGTTCCCGCATCGCTACCGCTTCGAGAACGGCTTCCTGGTGATGGACGACGCGCCGGGGCTGGGCGTCGAGATCGACGAGACGCTGGCCGCGAAGTATCCCTATGAACGGGCCTACCTGCCGGTGGCGCGCCTGCGCGACGGCGCGATGTGGAACTGGTGAGCGCGGCGCGCTGCCGTGCCCGATGGCAAGAACCGAGAGAATCGAGAGGAGTGACGAGATGCTGAGCGTCGTGGTCGACCGTCCCAACAGCCTGAACCTGCGCGAGATGCCGCTGCCCGAACCGGCCGCCGGCGAGGTGCGCGTGCGCGTGCGCTACGCGGGCATCTGCGGGTCGGACCTGCATATCTATCGCGGACACAATCCCTTCGTGTCCTATCCGCGCGTCATCGGCCACGAGTTCGTGGGCCGCGTCGAGTCGTTGGGCACGGGCGTCGATGCCGCGCGCATCGGCGAGCTGGTGGCGGTCGATCCGGTGATCAGTTGCGGGCAATGCCATGCCTGCCGGATCGGGCGACAGAACGTCTGCAGCAAGCTGGTGGTACTTGGCGTGCATCGCGACGGCGGCTTCAGCGAGTATGTCTGCGCGCCGGCGCGCAACGCCTACCGGATTCCCGAGGGCATCGCCGACAGTTGCGCCGCGATCGTCGAGCCCTTCGCGGTGGCCGCCAACGTAACGGCGCGCACCGGCGTGCTGCCCGAGGATGTCGCGCTGATCTACGGCGCCGGCACGGTCGGGCTGACCATCCTGCAGGTGCTCAAGCGCGTGCATGGAATTCGCGCCTTCATCACCGACCGCCTGGACGAGCGGCTCGCGCTGGCGCGCCTCAACGGCGCGGCCGACGACGAGACCATCAACACCGGCCGCGAGGCGGACCTGGCCGAGGCGCTGGCGCGGCGCGGAGTGGCGGGCGGCCCGACCCTGATCTTCGATGCGGCCGGCCATCCCGCGATCCTCGAGGAAGCCGTGCGGCTCGCCGCGCCGGCGGCGCGCATCGGCCTGCTCGGCTTCTCGTCGACGCCCTCGGCGATCGCACAACAGGAACTGACCAAGAAGGAACTGACGCTGTGCGCGTCGCGGCTCAATTGCGCGATGTTCCCGACCGTGATCGACTGGCTCGAACGCGGGCTGGTGACGCCGGCGTCGATCGTCACGCACAAGGTGGATTTTCGCGAGGTGGGCAGCGCGTTCGAGCTGGCGGAAGGGAATCCGAAGGAGGCTTGCAAGGTGCTGCTGGATTTCGGGGGGTGAGTGAAGGGGCGATTTACCCGTCTGAACGATATGGCCTGGCGGTGGATTGCGGTTTTTCTCGTGACCTGTTTTTGATTCGCGGAGTGATCAGTGGCGACCACTCGTTGGATAGCGGATCACCAACGAATATTCTGATTCGGCGCGAGAGGCTGGCCGATATGTCGACCGGTATCTTCGGCGTGGTCCATGCCTCGAAGGTATCTCGCCATGGCGGTGGCAACGGATAGCGATGGGCCTCCAGATTTTCAAGTCGTTTGTGTGTGTCGGGAGTGACTTGAGAGGTCAGCCCACGAGGGTGGTTGTCGTGATGGCAGAACCAGGGCTGGATCAGATCGTATCCTCGGCTGTCGCCTGCATGGAAGTATCGAAAAATCCAGTAGGCGATGATGTCCGCCATTTGGATGAGTCTCGATGCCTTCGAGTCGAGGAACAGCGGGATTTCGGCGAAATTTCTGAGTCGGCCGCTACGATGCCCTACGCGTGTGAACAGACGCGACAGATCCTGCAGTTGCTGTTCGTCGTGACTCTTGTCAAATATGACAAGCCCTCGCTGGGGATCTCTTTGGCTCTGATACAGGGAGTGAAGGTAGCTATCGAAGGCGATTGCAATATTCTCAAAGCTTTGTCGGACGATAGCTTTCGGATCCGTCGTCGATTTTTGTATGACCGAAGCAAACACCTTCAGCTTCAGTTGATGATCGGAAAGAAGAGCAAGCACATCGGCAACGACTTGCGCACGTTCCTTGGGATCCATGCCTTTCCACGCTTCTCGTCCTCCGTACATCACGCTACCGTGAAACTCGATGTCTTCAGGATTCGCAGGGTGTACACGCTGGGCGATGCGATTAAGCTGGCTTTCCAGCCAATAGGTCTGGCGCTCGAAAATGCTGAAGCCTGCCAAGACAAAAAAGTCGGAGCTCGGATCACACGGATGTCCCGATTCGTCGAGGTAAAGCAGATGCATTTTCGCCCGTGAATTGAAAACGGACCGCGTTGCGGTCCGTCTGAATCAGGGAAGCCGGGTGGAGCAAGTGTCCAGCGCACCGATGTCTCAGCACTCCCGACTACGGAATCGATCTTAAGTGATGGGAGCCGTACCGCGCAAGCCGAGATCTTGCGACAAATCGACCATCAAACCTCGCGCGACATCCAGGGCGTTTCCCTCACCGCCCCTCATTCTCCGATCAAATGTACGACCACGTCGCGCTGGTGCGCGGCGCGGCGATGCTCGAACAGGTAGATCCCCTGCCAGGTGCCGAGCACCATGCGGCCCTGCTCGACCGGGATCGACAACTGCACCTGGGTGAGCGCCGTGCGCAGGTGCGCGGGCATGTCGTCGAGGCCTTCGTCGTCGTGCTCGTAGCGCGAGGCGTCCTCGGGCGCGATCTCCTCGAAGTAGCGCTCCAGGTCGCGCCGCACCGACGGATCGGCATTCTCCTGGATCAGCAGCGAAGCCGAGGTGTGGCGGCAGAACAGCGTGAGCAGGCCGTTGCGGATCGGCTGCTGCTCGACGAAGGCGCGCACCTGCCGCGTGAATTCGACCAGGCCGCGCCCGCGCGTGGCCACGCCGATATGCTGGATCGCCTGTTTCATGCTCATGATCTCCGCCGCCGTGTTCAGCCGAGCGCGGCGAAGCCTTCGGCCTCGATCTGCGCGGTGCTGGTCGGGCGCACCACGCGCGCGACTTCCACGCCGTCGCGCAGGAATACCAGGGTGGGCCACAGCTTGACGCGGAACGAGCGGCCGAGCGGGCGGCCGGGGCCGTCCTCGATCTTCAGGTGACGGATCCCGTCATGGGCCGCGAAGGCTTCGCGGATCGACGGCTGCGCGCCGGCGCAGATCCCGCACCAGTTGGTGCCGAATTCGATCACGGTGGCGCCGGTCAGCGCATCGACGGCTTCGCGCGTGGGCGCGTCGGGCGTATAGGCTTGGGGAGAATTCATCGCGGCTCCGGGGGCAGGGCAGGCATCGGGAAGGATCGGGCAGTGTGCCCGATCGATGTCCTACTCTAGCGGAAAAGCGCGGAGCTTGCGGAGCAGCGAAATCGCCTGCCGACGCGCGGCGGCGGGGCTCAGTCGCCCTTGCGCGGCGGGGCGCAGGAAGCCCGCACCATCAACTCGGCCGACTAGCCGATGCTGGCCACCTCCGCCTGCCCGTCGAGCTGGGCCAGGATCAGGCGCGCGGCCTGCTTGCCGATCTCGGCGCTCGGCACGCGCACGGTGGTGATCGGGATCGGCAGCTCGGCACGTCGATGCCGATCGCCATCGCCTCCAGCATCGCGCCCATCGCAAACGAGCCGTTGCCGCCGCCGCTTTGCTTTTTGGTGGGGGTGGATTCGAATAAAGTTATTGGATAAAAACGGAGCCAATGCGCTTGAGTCAATACAGGTAAGGAATAAAGCGGTAAACGAGATTCGAAAATGCGGATTGATGTCAATCCACGCTGATTGACGCCCGCGCCTCCATCCGATTACATACGCCCATCCGCGCCGCGGCCCGCCATCGGCCGCGCGCTCCTTACCGGAAACGCGTATGGCCCGAATCATTGGCGGCATCGCCGCCTCCCACACTCCGACGATCGGTTTCGCCTTCGACAAGAACAAGCGCGACGATCCCGTCTGGGCGCCGATCTTCGAGAACTTCGCGCCGCTTTCGGCCTGGATCGAGGAGAAGCGGCCCGACGTGCTGCTGATGATCTACAACGATCACGCCACCTCGTTCTTCTTCGATCATTACTCGGCGTTCGCGCTCGGCGTCGGCCCGCGATGGGAAGTGGCCGACGAGGGCGGCGGCGCGCGTGCCCTGCCGCCGATCGAGGGGCACCCGGCGCTGGCCGCGCATATCGGCCGTTCGCTGATGGCCGACGAGTTCGACATGTCGTTCTTCCAGAACAAGCCGCTCGACCATGGCTGCTTCTCGCCGCTGTCGATGCTGTGCCCGAACCAGCCGAGCTGGCCGGTGCAGCTGGTGCCGCTGCAGATGGGCGTGCTGCAGTTGCCGATGCCGAGCGCGCGGCGCTTCTACAAGCTCGGGCAGGCGCTGCGCCGCGCCGTCGAGAGCTACCCGGAAGACCTGCGGGTGGCGATCGTGGCGACCGGCGGGCTGTCTCACCAGGTTCACGGCGAGCGCGCCGGCTTCAACAACACCGCCTGGGACCAGCGCTTCCTCGACCTGTTCGAGCACGATCCCGAACAACTGGCGAACATGACGCTGGCCGACTACGCGCGGCTGGGCGGCTACGAAGGCGCCGAGGTGGTGATGTGGCTGACCATGCGCGGCGCGCTGCCGGCCCAGGTGCAGTGCCGCCAGCGCGGCTACTACCTGCCCTCGATGGCCGGCATCGCCACGGCGATCTACGAAGGCGCCGAGGACGAGCCGGATGCGGTGCAGGCCGCGCGCCATCGCGCCCGCATGGCGGCCGAGCTGGACGGCATCGAGCAGTTGGAGGGCACCTATCCGTTCTCGGTCGAGACGGCGGTACGCGCCTGGCGCATCAACGACTTCCTGCACCGCATGATCGAGCCCGCGCATCGCGAGGCCTTCCTGGCCGATCCCGAGCGCAGCTTCGAGGCCGCCGGCCTCAGCGACGAGGAGCGCGACCTGGTCCGGCGGCGCGACTGGCGCGGCCTGCTCCATTACGGCGTGATCTTCTTCATGCTGGAGAAGCTCGGCGCGGTAAGCGGCATCTCGAACCTGCATATCTACGCGGCCATGCGCGGCGAGACGCTCGACGCGTTCCAGCGCACCCGCAACGCGCCGGGCGCGCTGTACTCGGTGGCCGGCAAGGGCGCCGGCGCGCTGGCCTGGGACCGGCAGGCCGGCGACGCGCAAGCGGACGCGCAGCAGGACAGGACGAGCCGCGGCGACAACTGAATGCTTGATCGCCGCGGTCCGGCATGACGTCGTGCCGGATCGCGGCGAAACCCGAACCATCCATCAGGATTGCAAATGATCATCGATATCCACGGGCATTACACCACCGCGCCGAAGGCGCTCGAAACCTGGCGCAACCGCCAGGTGGCCGCGTTCAACGAGGGCGGCGCGATGCCGGCCGTCTCGGAGCTGCGGATCAGCGACGACGAGCTGCGCGAGTCGATCGAGACCAACCAGCTCAAGAAGATGCGCGAGCGCGGCATCGATCTGACGATCTTCAGCCCGCGCGCCAGCTTCATGGCGCATCACATCGGCGATCTCGCGGTGTCCAGCACCTGGGCCGCGATCTGCAACGAGCTCTGTTATCGCGTCAGCCAGTTGTTCCCCGAGAACTTCGTGCCGGCCGCGATGCTGCCGCAAAGCCCCGGCGTCGACGTCTCGACCTGCGTGGACGAGCTGGTGAAGTGCGTCGAGCAATACGGCAACGTGGCGATCAACCTCAACCCGGATCCCTCGGGCGGCCACTGGACCAGCCCGCCGCTGTCCGATCGCTACTGGTACCCGATCTACGAGAAGATGGTCGAGTACGACATCCCGGCGATGATCCACGTCAGCACCAGTTGCAACGCCTGCTTCCATACCACCGGCGCGCACTACCTGAACGCCGATACCACGGCCTTCATGCAGTGCCTGACCTCGGACCTGTTCCGCGATTTCCCGACGCTGAAGTTCGTGATTCCGCACGGCGGCGGCGCGGTGCCCTATCACTGGGGCCGTTTCCGCGGGCTCGCACAGGAGCTGAAGAAGCCGCTGCTCGGCGAGCACCTGCTCAACAACGTGTTCTTCGACACCTGCGTCTATCACCAGCCCGGCATCGACCTGTTGACCAACGTGATCCCGGTGGCCAACATCCTGTTCGCCAGCGAGATGATCGGCGCGGTGCGCGGCATCGATCCGGAAACGGGCCATGCCTTCGACGATACCAAGCGCTATATCGAGGCGGCGGCGATCAGCGCCGAGGACCGCTACAACATCTACGAAGGCAACGCGCGGCGCGTCTATGCGCGGCTCGGCGCGGCACTCGAGCAAAAGGGGCTCTGATCATGTACGAACTCGGCGTGGTATATCGCAACATCGAACGCGCGGATGCGAGCGTCGCGGAACGGCTCGGCGAACTCGGCACGGCCACCGTGCACGAGGCCATGGGGCGCGTCGGCCTGTTCAATCCGGTGATGCGGCCGGTCTATCCGCATGCGCGCGCGTCCGGCACCGCCGTGACGGTGCTGCTGCATCCCGGCGACAACTGGATGATGCACGTGGTGGCCGAGCAGATCCGCCCGGGCGACATCGTGATCGCGGCCGTGACGGCCGAATGCACCGACGGTTATTTCGGCGACCTGCTGGCCACCAGCTTCTGCGCGCGCGGCGCCACCGGCCTGGTGATCGATGCCGGCGTGCGCGACGTGGCGACGCTCGAGGAAATGGGCTTCCCGGTCTGGAGCAAGGCGATCTCGGCGAAGGGCACCATCAAGGCCACGCTCGGCTCGGTCAACGTGCCGGTGGTTTGCGCGGGCGCCTATGTGACGCCGGGCGACGTGGTGGTGGCCGATGCCGACGGCGTGGTCTGCGTGCCGCGCGCGATCGCCGCCGAGGTGCTCGACAAGGCGCTGGCGCGCGAGGCCAACGAGGCCGCCAAGCGCGAGAAACTCGCCTCGGGCGTGCTCGGCCTCGACATGTACGCGATGCGCGAACCGCTCGCCAAGGCCGGGCTGCGTTATGTCGACTGAGGATGGGCTGGGCCTGATCTCGTCGATGGCGACGCGGCAGTTGCTGGCGCGGCTGGCCGAGGACTACCGGGCCGCGACGGGGCAGGCCGTGACGATCGAGTCGGTGGGCGGCGTCGACGCGGCGCGGCGCGTGGCCGACGGCGAAGCCTTCGATCTGGTGGTGCTGGCCGACGCGGCGCTGGCGAAGCTGGCCGCGGGCGGCCATCTCGACGGCGCCGGCCGCGTGGCGATCGCGCGTTCGGAAGTGGCGGTGGCGGTGCGCGAGGATGCACCGCATCCGGCCATCGACAGCGGCGCGGCCGTGCGCGAGGCGGTGCTGCGGGCGCGCTCGATCGGCTATTCGACCGGGCCGAGCGGCACGCACCTGGAGGCGTTGTTCGCGCAATGGGGCATCGCCGAGACGATCGCCTCGCGCATCGTGCGCGCCCGGCCGGGCGTGCCGGTGGCTGCGCTGATCGCGGCGGGCGAGGTCGAGCTGGGTTTCCAGCAGCGCAGCGAACTGCTCGACCAGCCCGGCATCGCGATCGTCGGGGCGCTGCCCGACGAGGTGCAGGCCGTGACCGTGTTCGCCGGTGCTGTCGGCAGCCTTTGCACGCGGCGCGAGGCCGCCGCGGCCTTCCTGGCCTTCCTCGCCTCGCCCCAAGCCGCGGCCGCCAAGCTCGCCTGCGGGATGTCGCCGGCCTGAGCCGGGCTCGATCTCGCTCTCAGTCGCGCGGCCAGCTCGCGATCGCGCGGATTGTCTCGAACAGGGCCGCGGCCGGCGGCGAGGCCAGCACGCCGGCGCGCCGGATGATGCCGATCGGCCGCGCGGTGCCGGCCAGTTCGATCGGCAGCGCCTTCACCTCGCCGCTGCGCAGCTCGCGCGTCATCTGGCCTTGCGAGACCACCGCCAGCATCGCCGAGCGCGCCAGCAGTCCGCGCACGATCATCGAATCGCCGGTCTCGACGCTGGGCACCGGCTCGGCCTGGCCCGCCGTCGCGAAGGCGGCGGCGAGCAGCGCGCGCGAGGGCGTGTCGCGGCGCGGCAGGATCCATTGGTGGCCGGCCAGCGCGGCCAGCGAGACGCGCCGCTTGGCGGCCAGCGGATGATGGCTGCCGACGATGATCGCCAGCGGCTCGGCGAACAGCTCGTGGACTTCCAGGTCGGTGGCATAACGCGCATCGCGCAGCGCGCCGACGATGAAATCGAGGCTGCCCGCGCGCAGCGCCGCGCAGAGATCGTCGAAGGGGCTCTCGACCGTGCTGACCTGTACGCCCGGTTCGGCCGCCACCAGTTGCGCGATCGCCTCGGGCAGCAGCGAGGAGCGCGACAGCGGCAGCGCGCCCACCGCCACCTCGCCGGCCAGCGTGCCGTGGGCCGCCGCGATGTCGCTGGCGAGCCGCGCCAGGTCGTTCAGCGCGTGGCGCGTGGTCTGCCCCAGCGCGACCGCGCGCGGCGTGGGCGTGAGGCCGCGCGCGGTGCGCAGGAACAGCTTGTCCTGCGCGCATTCCTCCAGCAGCGAGATCGCGGCGCTCACCGCCGGCTGGCTCACGCCCACCTGGCTGGCCACGGTCGGCATGTGGCGCGAGCGCAGCAGCCGGCAGAAGATATCCAGCCGCTTGTTGTTGAGCACGGCGGCCGGCACGGTGCGGTAGAGATCGTCGGCCTGCGCCTCGGCGCTCTTCCTGCGCCCCCATATCGACAGGTCGCGCATCACCGAGCGCACGCGCGGCAGGATCGCCTCGGCCGCGGGCGTGAGCACCACGCCGGCCGGCGTGCGCTGGAACAGCGTCGTGTCGAGGCTGCCTTCGAGTTCATGGATCGCGCGCGTGATCGCCGACTGCACGCGAAACAGCTGGCGCGAGGCGCCGGCCAGGCTGCCGGTGTCGATCACGGCGAGGAAGGTGCGGAGGTGGCCGAGGTTGGGGGGCATGGAGGCTGGCGGATGTCCGCCGGAGATGGCGAGCATGGGCACATGCTACACGAGCGCGGCGGCGGGCTCAGCGCAGGTGGCCGATGGCGGTGGCTTCGGCGAGGGAGAGTTCGGCCACGGCGGTGGCCGCCGCCGGCCGCAAGTGCACGATCATGCCGTTGGGCGGCGCGTTGACCGCCACGTGGTTGTGGGCGTTGTTCGGCTGGGCATGATCGAAAGCCGCGTTGTTGTGGTTCGGTTGCAGGCCCAAGGGAATCGCGAGCGGCAAGGTATAGGCGAGCTGATCCTGGAGATTGACGTTGTCCGGCCAGATGCTGTTCAGGTTGTCAGCGATCGTGAAGTCGAAATACCTGAAGGTGTGGCGACGGCGGAAATACCGCCAGGCGTCGCAATGGAAGACGCCGCCTCCAACGCCGGCAATAGGGTGGCCCGTGGCGGAGTAGTCGATGCGCGGCGAATCGGGGGCGGCTTCGCGGCGGAACAAGGGCAGCCATCCGAAGATATCGCGGAAACGCGCCAGTGAATTCGCGGGCTGGATGGCATTGAGCAGGCCTCGCACATTGGCCGGCGTGTTGTGGGCGGGGGAGCGCAGGATCAGGGGCCGCAGCTCCATGATGTGCGCGACGCCGAGCTTGTTGACGCCCGCCGTGATCAGGTCATTGATCTCCTGGACCGTGCCCCGGCCGTTGATCGCCGTCAGCAGCGAGCGCAGGTCGTTGCTGACGGTGAGCAGACCGGGCAGCAGGGCGACGAGTGCGGTGATGTCCGTGATCGAGGCGGCAAGCGGAGCCGACCTGGCGATCCGGACGAGACCGGCCAGTTGCTCGATCGTGTCGCGCGCCCCGACCGTGTCGACCAGGGTGGTCAACTGGGCCAGGGTGCCTCCCGCGCCGTTCTCGCTGGTGCGCAATACCAGCAGGCGCGCGTTGGCGAGACTCGTGCCGGGCCGGTGGGCATGCACGCGTTGCAGCAGGGTCGTGATTTCCGCGAGGCTACCCAGTGTGCGCGCTTCCGTCAGCAACTGCCGGATCAGTTGCATCTGCGTGTCGGCGTAGTTGGTCTGGGTTTGCGTGATCAAGGCCGTCAGGTCCGCGGCGCTAGATCCTGCGTAGTGCTGCCGAGCGTAGGCGGCGAGGCTGCTCAGGTCCGTCAGGGACCCGCGCCCGGCCAGGGCGGTGACGAGTCGGCCGGCATCGGCCACCACGCCCCATCCGGCGCCGATCGGCAGAAGCAGATCGACGATGCTCGTGGCGGTCGCGTCTGGATGATGCTGCTTGACCGTCGTCAGCACGGCTGCGATGTCGGAGACGGATTGATCGTCCTGCGGGGCCGCGGTCGTGACGATACGCGTCAGATCCTCCATCGGATAGCGCTCACCGGCATTCAGCACCGCGACCAGCGGGACGAACCGGCAGCCGCCGGCAGCGGCCAGCGCCAGGATCCGCTCGGGCGTGGTGGCCTGCTTTCCCTTGTCTTGCGGGCGGTGCTGTTGCGCCGCCAGCATGAACGGCACCAACTGTGCGCGGGCGCCCGCCGGTGTGGCTTCGGCCACCCGCGCCAGCTCCGCCGGGCGCAGGCTTTTCTGATTGGCGTGACAGGCCGTGGCCAGCGCGTCGATCTCCGCCCAGCTCCAGCCCTGGATTCCGCACAGCGCGCTCACCTGGGCCGCCTTGTCGCGTTCGACCCGCGCGGCCACCGCGGACCATTGGGCGGCGCTGAGGTGGTTCGGATTCTGGTCCTCGTTCTTGAATTTGGAGACCAGCTCATTGATGCCGTTCCATGTCCAGCCCTCGATCTGGCAGAAAATTTCCACCTCGGCGGGAGGGACTGGGCCGAGCTTGTCGGCGATCTTGATCCAGTTCTCGATCTTCAGGCCGTTGGCATTGCGGTCGAATGCCGACTGCAGCGCTGCGCGGTTGTCGGCGCTCCAACTGCCAAGCTGATCGAACGATGGGGGTGCCTTGATTTCCGCACTGGCTTTGGGAGGCGCTGCCGTTTTCTTCGGTGTCGGCTTCGAGCTTGCCCCTGCGTCCTGCCGCGGCTCTTTGTTCGCCGGCCTGCCGGATCGTCCGGCGTTCCACTGGCGATAGCCATAGGCCAGGAGGCCGATCGAGGTGATCGCGGTCACGGCGATCGTCCAGGCTGTCTGGGCATCCACGAAACGCTGGACCACGGGGGGGCCGGGTGGGCGTGGCACGGGCCTGGCCTCGGCCGGACCCGAGGGATGGCCGTCCGCGCCCAGCGCCGCGGCCCGCCGCCCCATCGTGTCGGCCTCGCGCTCGAGCGCCGAGTCGTCGTTCAGCGAGGTCGCGTCCTTCAGTTGCGTGGTGGCCGCGACTCGCCCCTGCTTCTGCTGCACCACGTGCCAGGCCTCGTGCGGCAGATGTCGTGCCTGGCCTGGCGCGAGGTGGATCTCGGCGCCCCGCGCGTAGGCCAGCGCGCCGAGCCGCGCCGGCTCGGGCGAATCGTAGTGGACGCCGACATCGTCCATGGCGAGACCCGACAGGCGCTCGATGCCGTGCCTGAGCGGCGCGGGCAGGGCATGGCCGCCGGCGGGTCGTGGCGGTGCGGCCGAGGCGAGGGAGGTTCGTGAGATCGATTCCGCTGGCGTCGTGGCGGGCGACATCGCGGCGGCTCCGCGCGGCGGCGCGATCCCGCCGCCGTAATGGTATGGCTCCATCGCCGTGGACGCGTGGTTGGATGCGTCGGAAATCGGCGCGGAATCGCTGCCGGCGAGTGCCGTGACCGGGAGGGCCGTGCCGAGGGTTCGACGCGGCGCATGGGCGGGCGACGTCGGGGCGCCGCGTTTCGGAGCGAAGCTCATCGCTCAGCCCCGGGCGAGATGAAGCGCGCCGTCGCGCCCCGGGAAATCGGCAAATGCCGCATAGCGGGCACTTGCATCCGGAGCGCAGGCAGATAGCGTGCCGTCTTCCGGCAAGCGAGAAGAACGTGGGGCGGAACGCGACGAAACGGAACGGCACCGGCGGTCGGGGCGCATGCGATTCTCGGCTTCGATCTGGCAGCGTGGGTGTGATGGATTGCTTTGTATACCGAATCGTCCAGGCCGGCAACGCTTACCTGCCTATGGAGCTGCGTCGCGCTACGAATCGGTCGTCGTCATGCCGCGCTCGGCGTCGTCGTCCGCCGGCGGCGTGCCGCAAGCCTCCCTCAAGGCCCCGCCATGCCACAGCCACAGCGCGAGCGAGCCCAGCGACACGGCGCCCAGCACCACGAACGCGCTGGCATAACCGAAGTGCTGCGCGAGCACCCCGCCCAGCACGGGGCTCAGCGCCGCGCCCACGCCCTGCGCGGTGGCCACCGCCCCCTGCCCGACATTGACGCGCCCGGTGCCTTGCAGCAGCCGCACGATCAGCGCCGGCACCGCGACGCTCTGCAGGCCGGCGCCGATGCCGTCGAGGATCTGCACCGGCCAGACGCCGGCGCCGTTCATCAGCAGCGCGGCGATCGCGCCGCGCACCGGCAACGCGAGATAGGAGACCAGCAATACCCACCAGTAGCCGTGCGAGCGGATCAGGCGCGGCGCGAGCCAGGCCGCGCCGACCATCACCAACTGGGCGATCACGATGGTCTGCGCGGTGAATGCGCTCGGATTGCCCTGGTGCGCGGCCACCACGCCCATGCCGTAGAGCGGCAGCATGGCGGCATTGCCGAGGTGGAACAGCGCCAGCGAACCGCCCAGCAGGGCCAGCGGGCGGTTGTGGAGCAGCACGCGCAGGCCGCTCGCATGAGGCGGCGCCGGGTCCGGTGCCGTCGTCGAGGCCGGCTCGCGCCGAGCCGCGTCCTGCCGTGGCGCCTGCTCCGCCTCCAGCCCGCGTGCGCTCGCGTAATCGATCGCCCGCGCCGGAATCGCCAGCACGCAGCCGATCGCGAGCACGGCGAAACCGGCCGACAACGCGAACACGGCGCCGAAACCGAAACGCCAGCCGAGCCACCCGGCCAGCGCCGCGCCGACCACGTTGCCGGCATGGTTGGCCATCTGGTTGCGCCCGAACTGCAGGTCGAAGCCGCGCGAGCGAACCACCCCCAGCGTGATGCCGGCGAGGGTCGGCGCCAGCACGGCGCCGCTCACGGCGGCCAGCACCTGCGAGGCGGCCACTGCCGCCCAGCCCCGCGCCGGCAGCAGCGCGAGCGAGGCGAGGGTGGTGAGCAAGGTGGCGGCCACCACCAGCGCGCGCTTGGCGCGCATGCTGTCGACCAGCGCGCCGGCGAACGGCGTGGCGGCCATCGCGGCGAGCCCCGCCAGGGTCATCACCGAGCCGATCGCGTCGGCGCCCCAGCCGCGCGCCAGCAGGAACACCCCGATGAACGGCCCGATGCCGGCCTGGACGTCGGCCATGAAGAAATTGAGGGCTTCGAGCGCGCGTGTCGGTTTCATGACGGATCGGTGAAGGACATGTCGGGCTGCGTTGAAACCGGACCTTAGCATTCATTGCCGTCGGGACTCTCCACGAAAGAGCGGCCGATGAACGGGATTCCGAACCTGTTCATCGGCCGCTATCGGGCGGCATCGGGCCGTTGCGGCCCGGCGTGCGAGGCCGCGAGCCCTCAATGAGCCCCCGTGAGCCTGTCTGGCGGCACGGGCAAGGCGCCGGCCCATCGACCTGCTTGACGGGCCGGCCGGCCAGCGCCCTGCACGCGACGGCTCGATCAGAGCGAGCGTTCGAGTCGCTTCGCGGTGGCCTGCAGCGCGGGCAGGAAGCTGCCTTCGAGCGTCGCCATGTCGACGCGGCCCGAGAACACGCTCACGCTGATCGCCGCCTCCACCACGCCGGCGCGGTTCTTCACCGGCACCGCCAGCGCCGACATGCCGAACTCGAGCTCCTGGTCGCTGACCGCATAACCCTGTTCGGCGGCGCGGTGGATCGCCTTCAGCACCGCCTCGGGACTGACGAGCGTGCGGCTGGTGAGGCGCTTCATCGGCACGCTGTCGAGCGAGGCGCGGATCGCCTCGTCCGACATGCCCGAGAGCAGCACGCGCCCGGTGGCCGAGCAATAGGCGGGCAGCCGCCCGCCGAGCTTCACGCCCGTCGAGACGATGCGCACTGCCTCGGCACGCGCCACGAACACCGAATAGCCCTCGTCGAGCACCGCCAGCGAGATCGACTCCTGCAGGCTGTCGCGCGCGTCGGCGAGCAGCGGCTGGGCGATCTGCGGCAGCGAGGAGGTGCTCAGGTAGGCGCCGCCGAGCCGCAGCATGCGCGGCAAGGGCGTGAAGAACTTGCCGTCGTGCGCGAGATAGCCGAGATCGACCAGCGTCAGCAGGCAGCGTCGCGCGGCCGGCCGGCTCAATTCCGCGAGATGCGCCGCGTCCGAAACCGTCATGCGCGTGGTGGACGCGTTGAAGGCCTCGATGATCGCGAGGCCCTTCGCGAGCCCGCCCATCCCCTCCTTGGCGCGGGCGCCGCCGTTCGCGTTGTCGTCCTCCGAGGACGACAAGGCCCCTTCCCGACCGTTGACAGCTTCTGTGGTGGATGTCATATTGAATCAAATATCGAACAACGTACGGTATTCGAACACATCGAATCGGAGCTGTCAACGGAATCGATCGGCGCCATGCGAGGTGTCGACGTCCGTCGAACCCCGCCGGCAGTTCCCGCAATACATGGAGCGAAGCACTTGAACGTCATCCCCATCAAGCTGGCGCGCCGCGCCAGCGTCGCGTGGCCCGAGGAGGGCCTCACCCGCGTGCCTTACCAGGTGTTCCAGGACGAAGCCGTTTACGCGGACGAGCAGGAAGCGATTTTCCGCGGCCCGAACTGGAGCTTTCTCTGCCTCGAGACCGAGGTGCCGAACCCGGGCGACTTCCGCAGCACCTTCGTCGGCGACGCGCCGGTGGTGGTGACGCGCGATACCGACGGCGAACTCTATGCATTCGAGAACCGCTGCGCGCACCGCGGGGCGCTGGTCTGCCTGGAGTACCAGGGCAACGCCAGGGATTTCAGCTGCGTCTATCACGCCTGGACCTACAACCTGCAAGGCGACCTGGTGGGCGTCGCCTTCAAGGACGGCATCGACGGCAAGGGCGGCATGAAGCCGGACTTCTGCACCGGCGACCACGGCCTGCGCAAGCTGCGCGTGGCGACCCTGCACGGGCTGGTGTTCGGCAGCTTTTCCGACGACGTGGCGCCGCTCGACGAGTATCTCGGCGAGGAGATCGTCGAACGGATCGCGCGCGTGCTGGACAATCGCTCGCCGGTGGTGCTCGGCCGCTTCACGCAGATGCTGCCGAACAACTGGAAGCTTTATTTCGAGAACGTTAAGGATTCCTACCATGCCAGCATCCTGCATCTGTTCTTCACCACGTTCCAGTTGAACCGCTTGTCGCAGCGCGGCGGCATCATCGTCGACCCGAGCGGTGGCCATCACGTCAGCTATTCGGCCGTCGACCACGCCGCGGCCGCCGAGGCCGCGCAAGCGCAGCCGGCAGGCAACGACTACGCCGAACAAAACATCCGCTCGGAAAGCGAGCATCGGCTGGAGGACACCTCGGTGCTCCAGGGCGTCGACGAATTCGGCGACGGCGTGACCCTGCAGATTCTCTCGGTATTCCCCGGTTTCGTGCTGCAGCAGATCCAGAACGCGATCGCGGTGCGCCAGATCCTGCCGCGCGGCACGCGCCAGACCGAGCTGAACTGGACCTACCTCGGCTTCGAGGACGACACGCCCGAGCTGCGGGAAATGCGGCTGCGCCAGTCGAACCTCGTGGGGCCGGCCGGTTATGTCTCGATGGAGGACGGCTGCGTCGGCGGCTTCGTGCAGCGCGGCATCGAGGGTGCCAGCGAGAGCCGCTCGGTGCTCGAAATGGGCGGCGACGATGCCGAAAGCAGCTCGAGCCGCGTTACCGAGGCATCGATCCGGGGCTTCTGGAAAGCCTATCGCAACGCAATGGGATATTGAGCATGGCAGCACTGGACATCCATCAGGCCATCGCCCGGGCACAGGCCGAATACGTGCGCTGCATCGACGACGGCGATCTCGCGCAATGGCCCGACTTCTTCACCGCCGAGTGCACCTACAAGGTCACCACCGCCGACAATCATCGGCGCGGCATGCCGGGCGCGATGATCTACGCGGCCTCGCGCGGCATGCTGGCCGATCGCGTCGCGTCCCTGCGCGACGCCAATATCTACGAGCGCCACGCTTATCGGCATCTGCTCGGCCAGCCCTATGTCGTCTCGGCCGACGGCGGCGAGGCGCGCAGCGAAACCTCGTTCATGGTGGCGCGCGTGATGCGCGACGGCAGCACGGACCTGTTCGCGACGGGGCGTTATTGCGATATCTACGCCGTCACCGACTCGGGCGTGAAGCTGCGCGAACGGATCGTCGTTTGCGACAGCTCCCGCATCGATACCTTGCTGGCGCTGCCGCTATGACGCGCGTCTCCACCGTCGCGCTCGCGATCGGCGACCCGAACGGCATCGGCCCGGAAATCGCGGTGCGTGCCGCGCTTGCGCCGAGCCCGGCCCGGCTCGCGCTGTTCGGCGATCGTCATGTGATCGACTGGTATGCGCGAGCCTGCGATCCGCAGGCGCAGGTGCGCATGGTCGCGATCGACGCCTTGCCGCCGGCCAAGCCTGGTGTGATCGACGTCGTCGACGTGCCGTCCTTGCCGCGCGACGCGTTTTCGCCGGGCACGATCGCCGCACAAGCCGGCACGGCGACGCTCGCCTATGCCGCGGCCGCGATCGACGCCGCCCGCGACGCGCATGCCGACGCGGTGATCGCCTGCCCGCATTCGGAGACGGCGATCCATGCGTCCGGCGTGAAGTTCGCGGGATATCCCGGCTTCCTGGCCGGGCGGGCCGGCCTGCCGGCCGACGACGTCTACCTGATGCTGGTCGGCGGCGGGCTGCGCATCGTCCATGCCACGCTGCATGAAGGCATCGTGCCGGCGCTGGCCCGGCTCAGCCGCCACCACGTCGAGCGGGCCGCCCGCGCGGCGGTGGCCGCGCTGCAGCGGATGGGCGTCGCGCGTCCGGTGGTCGGGCTGATGGGCATCAATCCGCATGCGGGCGAGGGCGGGCTGTTCGGGCGCGAGGACATCGAGATCACCGAGCCGGTGGCGCTCGCCCTGCGCGAGGACGGCATCGAGGTGGTCGGCCCGCAGGGCGCCGACCTGCTGCTCGGCGATGCGCGCGTCGATGTATTCGTGGCGATGTATCACGACCAGGGGCACATTCCGGTCAAGCTGCGCGCCGGCCGCCATTGCGCCGCGCTCTCGCTGGGCGCCGGCGTGGTGTTTTCGAGCGTCGGGCACGGCAGCGGCTTCGACATCGCCGGGCGTCTGCGCGCCGATCCGGCGCCGCTGGCGGGCGCGATCCGGCTGGTCACGACGGGCATGGTCGCGTCGCCCGAGGCCTGAGGCGGGAAAAATTTTCGAGGACTTGTTTTGGACTACTGTATTTCAATCGAAGGCAGCGATATTGCCTTTCCGTGCGCCGAGGGCGAGACCGTGCTCGATGCCGCCGAACGCGCCGGCTATGCGGTGCCGTATTCGTGCCGCAAGGGCGTGTGTTCGACCTGCGAGGGCGGGCTGGCCGCCGGCAGCGGGCGCTCGCAGGTGCAGGGCGCCGTGTCGGGGCCTGCCGAGCGTGTGCTGCTCTGCTGCCTGCGCCCGGCTTCGGACCTGAGGATCGCGCCGCGTCGTATCGACAAGCGTGATCCGGTGGCACGCAAGACGCTCGACGTATCGGTCTATCGCATCACGCGGGCGGCCGACGACGTCAGCATCCTGCAGTTGCGCCTGCCGACCGGCGTGCGCGCGAAGTTCGCCGCCGGCCAGTACCTGCAGGTCGAGCTCGACGACGGCACGCGCCGCAATTATTCGATGGCCAATCCGCCTCACGAGAGCGATGCCGTGCAACTGCACGTGCGCCATGTCCCCGGCGGCCGCTTCTCCGGCGAGGTGCTGGGCAGGCTGGAGAAAGGCGACAAGCTGCGGATCGAGCTGCCGTTCGGCGAATTCACACTGCGCGAGGATGCCGGCAAGCCCGCGATCCTGATCGCGACCGGTACCGGTTTCGCGCCGGTGAAATCGATCGTCGAGGATGCGCTGCGACGCAGGATCGATCGGCCGATGACGCTCTACTGGGGCGCTCGCACCGAAGCCGACCTGTACCTGGCCTCGCTCGCGCGTAAGTGGCACGACAGCGGCCGGCTGCGCTTCGTGCCGGTGCTGTCCGCGCCGCACGAAGGCTGGGCCGGGCGGCGCGGCCTGGTGCACCAGGCCGTGCTCGAGGATTTCGGCTCGCTCGGCGGCCATGAAGCTTACGCCTGCGGAAACCCCGCCATGGTGCAAGCCGCGCAGGAAGCCTTTACCAAGGCCGGGCTCGACGAGGCGGATTTCTTCAGCGACGCCTTCGTCCAGACCGCGCCAATCGATTAGCGATACGACGCATTCGACTCATCACCATAACAAACCCCAAGGAGACAACAACCGTGACAACGGCCCCCCCGATCGATGTCGCCGACATCATCGAACGTCAGAAGGTCGGCAGTGGACAGTGCATGGTGGTATTGCTGTGCGCACTGCTGATGTTCCTCGACGGATTCGATACCCAGGCGATCAGCTATATCGTTCCCGCCCTCTCGCATGACTGGCATCTGCCGAGGGAGATCCTCGGCTCCATCTTCTCGGCGGCGCTGGTCGGCCTGATGGTCGGCTACCTGGCCGTCGCGCCGCTGTCGTCGCGCTTCGGGCACAAGCGGATGATGATCGCGAGCACGCTGATGTTCGCCGCCTTCACCATGCTGACCGTGTTCGCGACCAGCGTGAGCGAGCTGATCGGCCTGCGCTTCCTGACCGGCATCGGCCTGGGCGCGGCAGCGCCCAGCGCGGTTGCGCTGACCTGCGAGTTCGCGCCGAAGCGCCTGCGTTCGACCTTCGTACTGCTGGTCTATTGCGGCTTCTCGCTCGGTTTCGTGGTCGCGGGCCTGGCCGCCGGCGTGCTGATGCCGGTGTTCGGCTGGCAATCGATGATGGAGGTCGGCGCCATCGCGCCGCTCGTGCTGAGCGTGCTGCTCGCCTGGCTGCTGCCCGAATCGCCGGTGTTCCTGCAGCGCCGCGCCGATGCGGACGCGAGGATGCGCAAAGTGTTCGTGCGGCTGTTTCCGCGCCTGGCGGTGCCCGCCGACGCGCGCTTCCGCTTCGAGGCGCCGGCGGAATCGAGGGCGGGCGTCGCGGCGCTGGTGCGCGGCCGGACCTCGATCGGCACCGTGCTGCTCTGGCTGATCTTCTTCCTGAATCTCGCGGAGTTCTATTTCATCCAGAGCTGGTTGCCGACCATGCTGACCGGCCTGCACCATGCGCCGGCCACGGTGGTGTGGATCACCGCGCTGCCGACCATCGCCGGCGTGCTGTCGGCCGTGCCGCTCGGCCTCGCGATGGACCGGATCGGCGCCTACGCGACGTTAACCGTCATGTACCTGGCCGGCAGCGTGTTTCTCTGGCTGGTCGGCGGCGCGTTTTCCGGCAGCGTCGCGTGGTTGATGGTCAGCGTGTTCTGCGCGGGCTTCTGCATCAGCGGCGGCCAGAAGAGCGTGATCGCGCTGGCCGCCGTCTACTACCCGCTCGAGCTGCGCTCCACCGGCGTGGGCTGGGCGCTGGGCATCGGTCGCCTGGGCGGCATCTCCGGGCCGCTGCTTGCCGGCATGCTCTATTCGGCGCACTGGAGCCCCGCGGAGATCTTCCGTTTCGCGGCCTTGCCGGTGCTGGTCGCCGCGGCCGGCGTGTTCGCGATGGGGCGCCTCGACCGCCTCGGGCGAACACCGGCCGGCGTGCGCCGCGACGCATCCGAGCGACGCGGCAACGCGGCCTGAATCCCTCACGCAAGCCTTCCCACCTCGATCAATACGATGCAGCCCGATGCGGCGCCGTCCCGGACGGAACCGCGGGGCTTCGTCTTGCCGGAAATTTCATGATGACCAGAAAACTGATTGCCTGCGCCGGCCTGCTGGCCGCCGCCGGTGCCGCCCATGCCCAGAGTTCCGTGACGCTGTATGGTTTCATCGATTCGGGCTTCGTCTACCTGAACAACCAGTCCGGTCACTCGAACCTCGAGTCGATCACCGGACAGACCAACGGCAGCCGCTGGGGCGTACGCGGCAAGGAGGATCTCGGCGGCGGCCTGCAGGCCGTGTTCACGCTCGAGAACGGCTTCGATTCCTCGAACGGCAAGCTCCTGCAAGGGGGACGCGAATTCGGCCGGCAGGCCTTCGTCGGCCTGCAGGACGCGCGTTGGGGCGCGCTCACGCTGGGGCGGCAATACGATCCGATGACCGAGCTGATCGGCCAGATCGCGGCGACGCGGATGTGGGCCTGGCTGGGCACGCATCCGGGCGATATCGACGATTTGAACTCCTCGTTTCGCGTCAACAACGGCGTGAAGTTCACCACGCCGCGCATCGGGGGCCTGCAGGCCAGCGGCATGTTCGCGCCCGGCGGCGTGGCGGGCGATTTCGCTTCCGGCCGCGTCTATACGCTCGGCCTGTCGTATGCCAATGGCCCGCTGTCGGCCGCGCTCGGCTACGACAACATCAACAACCCGGCCGTCTCGGTGCTCGACAGCGCGGTGGCGGCCGGGCAAACCGGCTTCGTCACGCCGGCGAAGAGCCCGGTGTACAGCGGCTACGCGTCGGCCAATGTCTGGCAGATCTTCGGCGCGGCGCTGTCGTATCGGATCGGCGCGGCCCAGCTCGCCTTCGTCTATACCAATGCGCGCTTCCAGGACATCCGGCGCACGGCATCGACGCCGAACGTGGGCACGGCCGCCTTCAACAGCTACGAAGCGAACGCGAGCTACCAGATCACGCCGGCATGGATGGTCGGCGCATCGGCCGACTACACCAAGGGGCGCGACGCCCACTACCTGCAATTCGACTTCGGCCCGGACTACGCGCTGTCCAAGCGCACCGACATCAACCTGGTCGGGGTCTGGCAGCACGCATCGGGAATCGACTCGACGGGGCATCGCGCGGTGGCGGCGATCAGCACGCTGGGGCAGTCGTCGACACCGACCCAGGTGGCCGTGCGCCTGTCCCTGAGGCACCGCTTCTGAGTCATGGCGCCCGCGGCGGGCGCTTCATGGCGAGCAGGTCGATCAGGTCCTGTCGTTCGTCCGCCGACGAGACAGGAACCGTCAGCCACTTGCCGTCGGGATAGCTCGGCGCCTCGTCGTAGCGCTCGACCAATTGTGGGCGCCAGGTATAACGGCGCTCCTCGAACATCGCGCGCTCCGCCCTGCCGAGCACCACCTCGGCCTCGAGTCGGCCATAAGCCGGCAGCAAGGCGCAGAGCGCGCGGGTTTTCCGGTAGCGCAGCGCCCATCCCCGCTTCCTGCCGCCATGGAGCCATTCCGGCTCGAATACGCCGGGATAGGCGGCGTCGATCCACTCGCGCACGGCCACCCAATGCTCGTGCGCTCGCGACCCGAGCCAGTGGCGAAGCATGTCGTCGTCGGGCGGCGCGGACTTGTCGGCGATCCGGTCGCCGATTCGAGGTAGCGTGTCCATATGTCGAGCTCAGTGGCCGGCGCTCTGTCCGCCGTCGACGTGGAGGATCTCGCCGGTGATGAACGGCGCGGAGTCGAGAAACAGGATGGCATCGGCGATATCGCCGGTCTTGCCCAGGCGCCCGATCGGATTGAAGGAGCCCAGCAGCTCGTGGATTGCCGGCGCGTGCATGGGCGTATCGATGTTGCCCGGCGCGACGGCGTTGACGCGAATGCCCTTCCTCGCGTACTCGATCGCCAGCGATTTCGTGGCGGCATTGATGCCGCCCTTCGTCAAGGCGGCGAGGACCGTGTGGACCCCGCCGATCGCGACCTGGTCGATGCTGGCCGTGACGCTCACCACGTGGCCGCTCGCTTGCTTTTCCATTTCGGCGATGGCCAGCTGGGTGATGTGATAGAAGCCCGCCATGTTCACGTTCATCACGGCGGCGTAGTCGTCGGCCGTGTGTTCGGTGAAGGGCTTGCCGATATAGATGCCGGCGTTGTTCACCAGCGTATCGATCCGGCCGAATCGGGCGACGCCCGCCGAGATGACGCGTCGCGCGGTGTCGCGATCGCCGATGTCGCCCGCGATGCTCAGGACCTGCTCGTCATCGCAGGGCTGGATCGATCGAGACGTGGCGACCACGCAATGGCCGAGCTTCCGAAACGCCGCCACGACCGCCGCGCCGATGCCTTGCGACGCGCCGGTGACGACGACCACCTTCCTTGACTTGTTCACTTTCCATCTCCAGGACAGCAGCAGGTCATGCAATCCGGCATCCCTCGCGGGGAGGGATGCGAGAGGGGATGCTCAGATCGAGCCGGCCGGCGCCACCGCCGGGAAATCCTTCTCGGGATCGAACACGTTGTTGAAGAAGTTCGTCATCGAATACATCGCCACCAGGGTGACGATCTCGATGAGGTTCGCCTCGGTGTAACCCGCGTCGCGAACCGCTTTCAGATCGGCATCGCCGACCCGGCCGCGGGTTTCGATGACCTTGCGCGCGAACTGCAGGGCGGCATCGCGTTTCGGATCCGTGGCGTGGCCCTTGCGCGCGAGCAGGATGTCGTCGGCCGGCAGCTTGGCCATGTGCTCGGCGGTGAAGCTGTGGACCGTCAGGCAGTAGTTGCAGGCGTTCACTTCGGACACCGCGAGGCCGATGCCGTCGCGCGTCTTCACGTCGAGCGCCTTGCTGAGGGAACCGAGCAGGTTGGCCCAGGCGTTGAAGGCGATCGGGCTTTGCGCGAAGGCCGCCATCATGTTGGGGGTGAAGCCGATGTTCCTGGTGAAGGTGTCGAGCGTCGGCCTGGATTCGGCCGGTACCTGTTCCGGCTTCAGGATTGCGGTGCGTGCCATTTCAATCTCCGTGAGTGGCGGGTTTGACGATGCGTGGATGGGCGCCTTGCGCGAGCCTGAGCATGGCCGGCTCGATGGTCTCGACGAGCCAGCGTCGCGCTTGCGCGGCGCCGGCCTCGTCGAGAAAGGCGGTGGCCTGCAAGGGCAGGTAGAGCACGGTATGGATGCCGATGCATGCCAGTGCTGCGGACAGGTAGGGCGTGAGGAAATCCGGCTGCCTGGCGCGATCGCCGGCGAACACGCCGCCCGACGCGATCGCCACGAATACAGGGCGGTCCCGCAGCATCCCGACCTTGCCGTCCGGCGTCGATTGCATCGTGCGGTCGACGCGCAGGATCTGGTCGAGCCACGCCTTCAGCACGGACGGGATGGTGAGGTTGTTCATCGGAGTGCCGATGACGATGACATCCGCATCCTCGACTTCGCCGATGAGCTGCTCCGACAGTTGCAGCGCGTCGCTGGATCGTCCCGCCGCCTGCAGCGAGGCGGGCGTGGCGAGGACGGTGGCGTAGTCGGGCCGGGCATGGGGCAGCGGCGCGTAGCCGAGGTCGCGACGACGGATGTCCGCGTCGGGCGCCATCGTGAGCAGCTTGTCGACGATCGCCGCCGACAGCAGCCGGCTGTGCGACTCCGGCCGCGGGCTGCAATCGATATGAAGGATCTGCATGCGAGTGTGTTGGGCGGCTCCGCGAAGCCGGCCAGGGCTTCGCGACGCGTCGGTGGCGTGGGGCGTCAAACGAAATCGAGCACGTCGGACACGGGCAGGCGCGGCTTCTGCGCCCAGTTGCCGGAACGCTCCGTGCCGATCGCCAGCAGCAGCACGGGCACCTCGTCCTCGGTCAGCCCGAACTCGCGATGCACCGCATCGGCATCGAAGCCGATCATCGGCGTCGAACCGAGGCCGAGCGAGCGCGCCGCGTAGATCATCGCCGCCGCGCCGAAGGTGGCGGTGCGCACGGCCTCGTCGCGCCGTCGCTGCGGATACGCCATGTAGAGATCGCGCGCCGGGTTTTCCCATTCCGGCACCATCTTCGCCGGCATGATGCCGGCTTCCACCAGCGGCGCCAGCCGGGCCGGGATCACGCTGGTATCGACCAACTGGCCGCAGACGATGAAGGTGACGGCCGCATCGCTGACCGCGGGCTGGTTCCAGGCGATCGGGCTCAGTCGCGCCTTGGCTTCAGGAGAACGAACCGCAATGAAGCGCCAATTCTGCAGATGGAACGAGGTGGGCGCGCTGGTGCCGATTCGCACCAGCTCGTAGATCTGCTCGTCGCTGAGGCTGGCCGAAGGGTCGTAATACTTGGCCGCGCTGCGGCTCAGGATGCAGTCGATGACGGGATTGGTCCCGGTGGTTCCGTTGGGCATGGCGATTCCTGTGAATGAAGGGCGAGTCGTGGGCGGAGCGCGTGCCTGCCCGACCGAGGTGGCGGATGCCCGATCTCGACCGGGACGAACGATTTTTCTGGAAGATTCCGAATCGTTTGTTCAAACTTCCGTTGCACGATGTCGCCAGGGTCGAGGTCAGACTTCTATTCCGGATGGACGCCCGAATTCTGTACCGCCGATGGTACGAACTGAAGTACCAAGACTCCTCTCTTTCGTGTGTACCAAGATATGAATTCAGACCTGCGGATTCGCCTCGATCGCACAGCGAAGCTGTCGCTGTCGGAGCAGATTCGAACCAGCATCAGCGAGGCCATCGAGTCGGGTCGGCTCGCGCCCGGCACCCGGCTGCCCTCGTGGCAGGATCTCGCCGCGCAGCTCGGCGTGGCCAGGGGCACCGTCCAGGCCGCCTATGAACGGCTGTCCGATGCTCAGATGATCGAAACATTCCGCGCCGGCGGCACCCGCGTGGCGCCCCGGCCTCGTGCCGCGGTGGCGCGTCCCGAAGCGCCTCGGCTCGGCAGCTTCATGCGGGCCTATGAGGAGATGAACGCGGGCCCGGCGATCTTCCAGCTCGGCATTCCCGCCTTCGAAGGCCTGCCGGAAAAACTGTTCTCGCGCGCGCGTTCCTCCAACCTGCTGAAGACGGGCGGCCTGTCCTCGCTGCTCTATCCCGATCCGAAAGGGGAGTACGAGCTGCGCGTGGAGATCGCGGGCCACCTCTCCATCGCGAGAAACGTCCACTGCTATCCCGAGCAGGTGTTCGTCACCTCGGGATACATATCGGGCCTGGGCCTGGCATTGAGGGTGCTGGGCCTGGACGGCAGGCAGGTCTGGATGGAGGAGCCCGGCTTCATGGTCACCCGGAAAGGCCTGGAATTGGCTCGCATGAACGTCGTGCCGGTGCCGGTGGATTCGGAAGGCATCAACGTGGCTTATGGCGTGGAGCACGCCGCGGATGCGGCCCTGGCGGTGGTGACGCCGGGCCAGCAGGCCCCGCTGGGCTCGACCCTGTCCTTGCGGCGTCGCCTTCAACTGCTCGATTGGGCGGTCTCGCGGCAGGCCTGGATCGTCGAGGACGACTACCTCGGCGAACTGCAGCTGGAGGGCAGGTCGGCACCCGCGCTGGCTTCGCTGGACGAGGGCAAGCGGGTGATCCATATCGGCTCCTTCAGCAAGACCGTCAGCCCGGCGCTGCGGCTCGGCTTCGTGGTGGCGCCGCTCGAGCTGGCCAATGCCTTCTCGGAGGTGGCCGCGACGCTCGCCCCCGCGCCGTCGCCGGTGATCCAGCTCGCCATGGCGCAGTTCATGCACGATGGCCATTACGTGCGGCGCGTGCGTCGCCTCAAGCGCCTGTATTCGGCGCAACGCGATGCGCTGTGCGAGCAATTGCGGCTGCGCCGTGCCGAGTGGGTCAACGCCGGCCTGGCCGTGCTGCTCAGGCTGCCCGAAGGCGCGCCCGATACGCAGATCGTCAGGGAAGCGAAGACTTTGGGCATGGCGCCGTCGCCGCTGTCCGTGTGGTTCGGGAATCCATCCTGGGCCTTGCCCGGGCTGTTGCTCGGGGTCGCGACCGCGCCCGAGCAGCACGTCGCGCAATCGTGCCGTCGCTTGTTCGACGTCATCGATCGATACTGCCAGGGCTGTCGGTGAATCTTGGTACACCGAAGCTGTGCGTTCTTGGTCCTTTTCTTCGGTTCGGTGGAAAACTACGCTTTGCAGACCTAAGGGAGGGACAGGCTCGTGAAGAATCGATCCATCATCGGCGTGGCCTTGGCCGCGCTTGCCGTCGCCGTGGCGCTGCCGGCCACGGCGCAAGGAGGCGGCGAAACCATCAAGCCGAACTTCGATCGCGTCATCCCGAACATGCCCGGCAAGTCCCTGATCGCCGTGACCATCGACTATGCGCCCGGCGGGGCATCGCCGGCGTACGCGCATGCGAAGTCGGCCTTCATCTATGCCTATGTCGTGTCGGGTGAGATCGAATCACAGGTGGACGACGGCCCGAAGCGGGTCTATCAGGCCGGGGAAAGCTTTGCCGAGGATCCCGGTTCGATTCACCGCGTCAGTCGCAATGCCAGCGCGGCGAAGCCGGCCCGGCTGCTGGCGGTGATCGTGGTGGATACCGACGACAAGCCGTTGACCACCGTGGTCAAGTGATCGGCCGGGCGCTTCCTGGCTGCGGGCGCAGCCGACAGCGTCGATCCGCTTTCGCGGCACGCTGATTCTTCCTTTCGTTTGCGCGACCTCGCATCGCGCTACGCGAGTTCGACCGATTCCGATCTCACATCTTCGCCCTGCTTGCCGGCTTCGCGCCGGTAGGCGCTGGGCGCCACGCCGGTCACGCGCTTGAACGCGCTGCTGAAGGCACTTTCCGAGGCATAACCGAGCCGCTCGGCGAGCACCGCCACGCTCGCCTGCTCGTCGGCCAGCGCGCGCTTGGCCAGGCGCATGCGCCATTGCGTGAGCCAGGCCAGCGGCGGGATGCCGGCCACCTCGCGAAAGTGAACCGCGAACGCGGTGCGCGACATGGCGGCGGCCGCGGCCAGCTCCTCGAGGCGCCAGGCCCGCGCCGGCTCGCCGTGCATCAGCCGCAGCGCCGGCGCCAGCCGCGCGTCGCCGATCGCGCGCAGCCAGCCGGGCGAGAGCTCGGTGTCGCGCGCCAGGTGGGCGCGCAGGATCTCGATGAACATCATCTGCGAGAGATGGGTGCAGGCCAGGCTGCTGCCCGGCGCGCCGGCCTCCAGCTCGCGCACCAGGCGCGCCAGCAGCCACTGCAGCACGGCCGCCTGCTCGGAGCGGCCGTCGATGTGGATCAGCGGCGGCAGCACCTCCAGCAGCAGCGAGCCGTTGACGGGATCGAGCCGCACGTGGCCGCCGATCTGCCGGCAGTCGAGCCCGTCGCCGATGGTGGCCGAGCGCGTCGCGGCGCTGCCGGGGAACAGTTGCAGCGCGTCCACCGGCGGCGCGGCGGGCTCGCTCGCGAGCACGAAGCCATGTTGGCCCGAGAGCAGGAAGATGTCGCCGGATTCGACGCGCAGCGGCTCGGCCCAGCCGTCGATCAGCAGCCAGCAGCCGCCCTTCACCAGCGCGAAGAACTTGATCTTGTCCGGTTTCGGGAAGCGGATCGCCCAGCGGCCGCCGGCCGAGAAACCGCCCGCCACCACCGGGTTCGCGCTGACCAGGCGCAGCATGTCCGACAGCAGATCCTCGGTGATTCCTGAACGCATGCGATGGTTTCCTGAACTTTCGGCTATTCATCGTACAGGATTTGCCGCCTACACTGGGCCCACCTGTCCTTCATGAGGTTTTGCCATGTCGAACCAGCAACAGCCCATCGGCTCCGGATTCGGAGCCGCTTCCACGGCCGACGAGGTGATCGCCGGCATCGACCTGTCGGGCGCCACCGCGGTGGTGACCGGCGGTTATTCGGGGCTCGGCCTCGAGACCGTGCGCGTGCTGCGCGAGGCCGGCGCCCGGGTGATCGTGCCGGCGCGCGACGTCGAACGCGCGCGCTCGGCGCTGGCCGGCATCGACGCGCAGGTGCGCGCGATGGACCTGCTCGATCCCGCTTCGATCGCGGCCTTCGCCGCCTCGGTGGCGGCCGACACGCCCGCGCTGCGGATCCTCGTCAACAGCGCCGGCATCATGGCCGTGCCCGAGTTGCGGCGCGACGCGCGCGGCTACGAGATCCAGTTCGCCACCAACCATCTCGGTCATTTCCAGCTGACCACCGCGCTGTTGCCGCTGCTGCGCGCGGCGGGCGGCGCGCGCGTGGTTTCGGTGTCCTCGCTCGGCCATCGCTACGCCGATGTCTCGCTCGACGATCCGAACTTCGAGCGGCGCGACTATCACCCGTTCTCGGCCTATGGACAGTCGAAGACGGCCAATATCCTGTTCGCGGTCGAGCTCGACCGGCGCGAGCGCGAGCATGGCGTGCGCGCCTTCTCGCTGCATCCGGGCAGCATCGTCGAGACGGGGCTGGGCAAGCACGTCACGCGCGAGCAACTGATCGAGGCCGGCGTGCTCGATGCACAGGGGCAGCCGATCCGCGATCCGTCGCGACAGTTGAAGACGGTCGGGCAGGGCGCGGCCACCCAGGTCTGGTGCGCGACCAGCCCGAAGCTCGACGGCCTGGGCGGGCTCTATTGCGAGAACGTCGATGTCGCGCCGCTGCGCGACGAGTCACCGCGCGAGATCGAGATGGCCGACGCGATGCGGATCCGGGGCGTCTCGCCTTACGCGGTCGACCCGGTGCAGGCCGGGGCGCTGTGGACGCTCAGCGAGCAGTTGCTGGCGCGCTGAAACAGGGAAGGGAGGTGAGGAGCCGGGGCGGCATGTCGATGATCGTCGAGGCCGAGCCACCCGGGCTATGGCAAGCCGCGTCGCCGCAACCCGGCGGCGCGGCTTGCCTTTGAAGCGCGCTCAGCTCGATCGCGCGCCGGCGGCCGCGGCCGAATCGCCCGCGCCGGCGCGGCTTCGCGCGGTCGCCATGGCCGGCTTGCCGCCCAGCTCGTTGAGCGGCGTGCGATAGGTCTCGCGCGCGGTCCAGGCTGCCAGCGCGGCCAGCGCCGTGATCACCAGCGTGGTGGTGCCGATCAGCATGGGGATGTTCTGCGTGCCCGGCGGCGCGATCGCGGCGAACAGCGAGGGCAGCAGCGCGGTCAGCGCCATGCCGATGTTCTGGCCGATCGACATCGCCGAGACGCGCGTGCGGGTCGGGAACAGCTCCGGCATGAAGCTCGGGAACACGGCATTGAAGCCCTGGTAGATCACGCCCCACATCAGCACCGAGGTGACGATCGCCAGCGGCGCGTTGTGCGCGCTGATCGCGTAGAGATAGACATAGGACAGCAGCCCCGCGCCGAGCGAGCCGACCACCACCGGAATGCGCCGGCCGATCCGGTCCGACAGCCTGCCGACATAGGGAATCACGATCACGGCGACGATGTTGCCGATCAACGGGATCGCGAGATAGATGTCGGGCGCGAAGCCGATGCCGTAGGCGGGCTGCACCGCGTAGGCCGCGCCGAAGATGGTAGCGACCATCGCGATCACGGCCGCGGTGGCCATCACCGCGATGCGGATCATGTCGCGCCAGCTTTCGCGGAACGCCACCGCGATCGGCGAGGCCGGGATGCCGCCTTGGTTGTCCTCGTTGACGAAGGCGGGCGACTCCGACACGTTGCGGCGGATCACGAAACCGGCCGCCAGCACCAGCGCGCTGAGCAGGAAGGGAATGCGCCAGCCCCAGGCGACGAAGGTGTCGTGCGACATCCAATAAGCCAGCGGCATGAAGATCGCGGCCGCGAAGATCTGGCCCGCCTGGGTGCCCTGCAGCGCGAAGCTCGCGTAATAACCGCGTTTGCCGAACGGCGCCTGCTCCAGGATCATCGAGCTCGCGCCCGAGATTTCGCCGGCCACCGCGAAACCCTGCACCAGGCGCAGCAGCACCAGCAGGATCGGCGCGGCGATGCCGATCTGCCCGTAGGTGGGCAGCAGGCCCACCGCGAAGGTCGAGGCGCCCATCAAGAACATGCAGAGCAGCAGCAGGTGCTTGCGGCCGTGCGTGTCGCCGCGCCTGCCCAGCAGGAAGCCGCCGATCGGACGCGCCACGTAGCCCACGCCGTAGGTGGCCAGCGAGGCGACGATCGCCAGCTTGGGGTTGCCGTGCGGGAAGAACAGTTGCGGGAACACCATCGCCGCGGCCTGCGCGTAGATGAAGAAGTCGTAGTATTCCAGCGCCGAGCCGATCCAGCCGCTCGCCGTGGCGCGCCGGGTCTGCCCGGCGCTGGGTGTGGATGTGATGTGTCGGTCGTTCATCGATCCGGTCTCCTGATTAATATTGGAATGTCATCCTGGTGGATGAAAGCGTCCCGGCTCGCCTTGGGCGGCCGGGTTCGCAGCCTGTGCCGCTCAGACCTCCAGCGGCGTGACGTTCATGAACGCGCCCAGGTTGCCGAACTGCGCCAGCGCCATCTCGGCGCCGGTCTGGATCGGGCAGCCGGCGCGGCGCGCCAGTTCGAGAAAGGGCGTGACCTCGGGCGCGGTGACCACGTCGGCCACCAGCGTGGCGGGGCGCAGCGTGGCGAGCGTGATCGCTTCCAGCGGCAGCGGCGCGTAACCTTCCATGCCGGCCGGCGAGGCGTTCGCCACCAGCTCGAACGGCGCCAGCGTATCGAAGTGCGGCTCGATCTCGGTGCCGGGATGATGCCGGGCCAGCAGCTCGCGCAGGCGGCGCGCGCGCGGCGCGTCGATGTCGACCACCGTCACCGATGCCGCGCCCTGCTCGCAGAGCGCCCAGGCGATCGCGCTGCCCACCCCGCCCGCGCCGATCACCAGCGCCCGCGCGCCGGCCGGCTCGAAGCCGTGGCCGCGCGCGGCGTTGAGGAAGCCGTCGCCGTCGACGTTGTCGCCCACCAGCCTGCCGTCCGCCTCGCGACGGATCACGTTGACACAGGCCAGCGCCTCGGCGCGCAGGCTCAGCGCGTCCAGGCGCGGCGCCACCTGCTGCTTGTAGGGCACCGTGACCACGCAGCCGCGCAGGTTGCGCCAGGCGCGCATCGCGTCGATGAAGTGATCGAGCGAGCCGCCGTCGAGGTCGATCGGGATCATCGAGGCATCCTTGCCGTGCCGCTCGAACCAGCGGTTGAAGTTCTGCGGCGATTTCACCTGGGCGATGGGGGAGCCGACGATGGCCACCAGTTCGGTCGTACCGCGAATCATTGAGGCGCACCGGAATCCATGAGGAACATGGCGCTTATGGTGCGACCGGCGCCCTGGCGGCAGCAACGGCGAAGAATCGAAAATATTGCGATAAGCGAATCGGCATTGCGATAATCGCATTGTCGTAGCGACTTCATGCCTGGCCGGAATAATCCTCTGATGAAACAACCCCTCATCCATGAACGCGACCTGATCGCGGGATTGCAGAAAGGGCTCGCCCTGATCCTGCTGTTCAACGACCAGACACCGCGGCTGACGGTGCCCGAGGCGGCCGCCCGCGCCGGCCTGAGCACCAGCGCGGCGCGGCGCTTCCTGCTGACCCTGGTGCATGACGGCTACGCGGAAACCGATGGCCGCTACTACTGGCTGACCGCCAAGAACCTGCGGATCGGCCAGGCCTATGTGGAATCGGCGCGGCTGCCGCGCATGATGCGGCCGATCGTCGAGAAGGTGGCGGCGGAGACGCGCGAGCATGTATCGGTGGCCGTGCGCGACGGCGACGAGGTGGTGCATATCGTGCGCAGCCGCGTGATGAACGTGTCCTCGCTGTCGATGCGGCAGGGTTGGCGGCTGCCGATGTACTGCACCGGCAGCGGCCGGCTGTGGCTGGCCTCGCTGAGCGACGAGGAGGTGGATGCCTACCTGGCGCGCGTCGAGCGGCAGGCGTTGACGCCCTACACGCGCACCGGTATCGCCGAGATCAAGGCCGTGATCGCGGCGATCCGCGAGCAGGGTTACGCGGAGCTGGACCAGGAATACGAGGTCGGCATGCGCATCCTCGGCGTGCCGCTGACGGACCGCCATGGACAGATGCGCGCGAGCCTGACCATCACCACGCAGGTGTCCTCGCTGTCGCTCGCGGAGATCCGCGAGCGTTACCTGCGATTTCTCTATGAAGGGCAGGCGCTGCTGCGGCCGATCATGGATACCTGAAGCGGGGGGGCCGGGCTTACTTCCGCTCGAACACCTCATTGAGCTTCCCGCCCGCCGGAATCCCCGCGAAACCATCGAAGCGTCCCTCCACCAGCGCCTGCGTGGCGGCCATGAAGCCGCCCCAGGCCGCGCGCGCCAGCGCCCCGCCGACGCTCACGCGCCGCACGCCGAGCGCGGCCAGGTCGGCCAGCGTGAATTCGAGCGGCGTGCCGACCAGCACGTTGACGGGTTTGGGCGCCACCGCCATCACCACCGCCTCGATCTGCCCGCGCGTGCGAATGCCGGGCGCGTAGAGGCAATCGGCGCCGGCCGCCGAATAGGCGCGCAGCCGCGCGATCGCGTCGTCCAGGTCGGGCGGGCCGGCGAAGAAGTTCTCGGCGCGCGCCACCAGCAGCGTATCTCCGCCCCTGGCATCGATCGCGCGCCGCGCGGCGGCCACGCGCTCCACCGCCACCTCGATCGGAAACAGCGAGCCGCTCGCGTCGCCCGTCGAATCCTCGATCGACAGGCCCGCCACGCCGGTCTCCACCGCCAGCCCGACGCTTTGCGCGACCTCCTCGGGCGTGGCGCCGAAGCCGTTCTCGAAGTCGGCATTCACCGGCAAGTCGGTGGCCTGCACGATCGCGCGCAGGTGGGCGAGCACGGCCTCGCGCGACAGCGTGTTGTCGGCATGCGCTTGCGACCAGGCGAAACCGGAGCTGGTGGTGGCCAGCGCCTGGAAGCCGGCGGCCTCCAGGTAGCGCGCGGTGCCGGCGTCCCAGGGATTGGGCAGCAGGAAACAGCCGTTTTCGTGGAGTTGGCGGAACGCGGCGCGTTTTTCGGCGATGGTGCGGGGCATGGCTCGCTGTCCTTTGCGGCGCGGGGCCGCGTGGTGGGCCGCGCACGCAAGGCGGCGCGCGCGGCGGGTCGGGCATCGGAATTGCGTCCTGGCGCGTCGCGCGGATCAGCGCTCGCGGAGGCGGCCGGCACGACGCGCCTCGATTGTCGCTGCAACCCTCATACGATTACAATCGTCGACACTCCCGAGCCGCATGCAGAACGTAGCGCCATCGCGTCGGCCTGTGAAGCACCCGCGGCAAGCCATGTTGCATGCCGCGCCGGCCGACGATCCTTCCCACCCTATCCGAGAGGAACAGGTACCCCGATGAGATCGTCTCCCCTGCATCCGCCGCGCCTGGCAGCCTGCGCGCTGTTCGCGGCAGGCCTGCTGGCCGCCTCGCTCGCGCCGGCCGCCACGCTGAGCCAGGCGCCTTACGGCACCACCAAGGACGGCAAGCCCGTCACCGAGTACACGCTGAAGAACGCGCGCGGCACCACCGTCAAGCTGATCAACTACGGCGGCGTGATCACCGCGATCGAGGTGCCGGACCGGCATGGCAAGTCCGCCAATATCGTGCTCGGCTTCGCCTCGCTGAAGGATTACGAGGCCTATAACGGCAACATCCATTTCGGCGCCCTGATCGGCCGCTACGCGAACCGCATCGCCGGCGGCCAGTTCCAGCTCGACGGCCAGACCTACAAGCTGCCGATCAACAACGCGCCCAACACGCTGCACGGCGGGCCCGACAGTTTCGATTCGAAGGTCTGGAGCGCGAAGCCGCTCGACGGCGGCAAGGATGGCGCGGGCGTCGAGCTGAGCTACGTGAGCCCCGACGGCGAGAACGGCTTTCCCGGCACGCTGACGGTTCACGTCACCTACCGGCTCACCGACGACAACGCGCTGCATATCGTCTACGAGGCGAGCACCGACAAGGACACGGTGGTCAACCTGACCAACCACACCTACTTCAACCTGGCCGGCGAGGGCAGCGGCAGCGTGGAGGACCAGGAGATCCGCATCGCGGCCTCGCGCTACACGCCGACCGATCGGACCTCGATCCCCACCGGCGAACTGGCCTCGGTGGAAGGCACGCCGCTGGACCTGCGCAAGCCCACGCCGATCGGCAAGTACCTGCGTTCCGATTTCGAGCAGATGGTGTATGCGCGCGGCTACGACCACAACTGGGTGCTCGACGCGGGCGGCCCGAGCACGCCGGCCTTTGCCGCCAGCGTGCGCGATCCGCGCAGCGGCCGCGTGCTGAGCGTGGATACCACGCAGCCGGGGCTGCAGTTCTACTCGGCGAATTCGCTGGACGGCAGCGCGGTGGGCGCCTCGGGCCATGCCTACCGGCAGACCGATGCGTTCGCGCTCGAGGCCGAGCATTTCCCCGATTCGCCGAATCATCCGGCGTTCCCGACCACGGAGCTGAAGCCGGGGCAGACGCTGCACGAGGAAACCGTGCTGCGTTTCTCGGTGGCGGGGCGGAAGCGATAGGGTGGTGGTGGCGCGTTGTTCGCCGCAGCCGAATTGAGATTTCGTGACGGGCTGCTGTTCAGGCCAGGCGCGAGCCGGTAATGTGTGGCTAACCCTCATCATCTCCTCCCGATGTCACCCAGGGGGCCAGGGATGCCAGCCACGTCGTGGCGGCGTCCCGACTCTTTTTCGCAGCGTCGGTTCCTGGCGCGTTTCCTTGCGATATCACCCGGAGCTTATTGCGCGGCCGATTCAACGGTTGCGTGCGCAAGCTCATCAATGCTCCACGCGATTGCGATTTTCTCGTGATGTATTACCCGGATAAAAACGATGGCGAATCGATTAGCGGTGCAGAGCATTGAGACGCGGAATTTCGTGTATCGATCCGCGGCTTCGTATCGGCGCGATGGCATGACGGTCGGATATCAACGCCCGCCCGGCACGCTCATCGCGTCGCGCTGCCCGGCGCCGCGCTGCGCGCGCGCCACCGCCTCGGCCAGCGCATCGACATAGGCATCGCCGATGCCGTGCTCGCGTAGCGCCGCCTGCAGGCGGAACAGGTAATCGGCATTGCTGCCGATCGGCCCGGCTGCCTGCGCGATCAGCGGCGCGGCCGTGGCCACCGAGGCGTCGCGCTCGTATTGCTCGCGGCTCGGGTCGGCGACGAAGGCGATCGCATGCGCGTCGCTGCCGTCGTCGAGCCGGACTCTGGCCCAGGTCGGCCGATACGAACCGAGCACCATCTCGCGGATCCACACCAGCCGCAGCTCGTCGACCAGGCGCTCGGCATGCAGGCGCAGCGCGATGCCGGTGGTTTCTCCGCCGGGCTCCAGCGCGAGCATGCGCCCCGGGCGCTCGCAACCGGCGCGGCCGGCCAGCATCCGCAGGCAGAAGCTGCGATGCCAGCCTTCCAGCCGGGCCACGCGATGCGCGGCGAACTCGATGGCGGGATTCCAGATCAGCGATCCATAGCCGAACACCCAGACTTCGTCGGCGCCGGCCGGCCGCTCGCGCAGCGTGGCATCCAATGAAGCGTCGATGCGCTCGGGCGTCCAGAGCCCCGGTATCGCCTCGAACTGTTGGCGGTAGGCGCCGGTTTCGATCGCGTGTCTCGTCAGCATGGCATGACCTGTCGTGAGGGAAGGCCGGGGCGGGACGGTTGGCGCGGTCGATGGCGCGCGCCGTCGCGGCACGGCGGATGTTCGACAGTATCGCGATTGCGGCAGCGCGGATAAACCGTTGCGGGGGAAACAGATTGGCCTGCCGGTGGCGACAATCCGGCAATGTCGCTATCGACGGACATCGACGGGCGCGGCCCGCCGTCCTCAGAACGAAAAGAGCTGCCCCTGCCCCGAGATCACCGTTTCGAAGTCGTCCTTCAGGAACGGCAGGATCCCGTCGGCGACGGGCTGCAGTTGCCGGCTCAGGTAGAACGCGTAGTCGATCGGCGAGCGCATGGTCTCCAGCGGCTCCGGGCCGGCGGTGGTCATCACGTAGCTGATCCAGCCGCCGCGCTGGTACTGCAGCGGCCGGCCCAGCTCGCGGTTGTACTCGTCGGCGGTGCGCGCGGCGCGCACGTGGGGCGGCACGTTGCGCTGATACTCGGCCAGCGGCCGGCGCACGCGCTTGCGATAGACCAGCTCGGCATCGAGCTCGCCGGCCAGCACGCGGCGCACTGTTTCGCGGATGAAGTCCTGGTAGGGCTCGCGGCGGAACACCAGCGTGTAGAGCTCGCGCTGGAACTGCTGCGCGAGCGGCGTCCAGTCGGTGCGCACCGTCTCCAGGCCCTTGAACACCACGTCCTCGCCGCCGTCGGCGCCGAGCGCGAGGCCCGCGTAGCGCTTCTTGCTGCCTTCCTCGGCGCCGCGCACGGTGGGCATCAGGAAGCGCAGGTAGTGGCGCTCGTATTGCAGCTCCAGCGCGCTCTCGAGTCCGAAGCGCTCGCGCAGGTGCGTGCGCCACCAGTCGTTCACGTGCGCGACGATCGCGCGGCCCTTGCGCTCGGCCTCGCCGTCCTGGTGCGCCTCGCGCAGCCACACGAAGGTGGAATCGGTGTCGCCGTAGATCACCTCGTAGCCTTGCGCCTCGATCAGCTCGCGCGTGCGATGCATGATCTCGTGGCCGCGCATGGTGATCGAGGAGGCCAGGCGCGGGTCGAAGAAGCGGCAGCCCCAGGAGCCGAGCACGCCGTAGAAGGCGTTCATGATGATCTTGAGCGCCTGCGAGAGCGGCGCGTTGCGCTGGCGCTTGGCCAGGTCGCGGCCTTCCGAGACGCGCCGCACGATGTCGGGCAGGCAGTGCCGGCTGCGCGAGAAGCGCGCGCCCAGGAAGCCGGGCACCGAATGCGCGTCGTCGGGCTGGGCCAGGCCTTCCACCAGCCCGACCGGGTCGATCAGGAAGGTGCGGATGATCGAGGGATAGAGGCTCTTGTAGTCGAGCACCAGCACCGAATCGTAGAGGCCGGGCCGCGAATCCATCACGAAGCCGCCGGGGCTGTTCTGGCCGGTCACGTCGCCGAGGTTCGGTGCCACGTAGCCGAGCCGGTGCATGCGCGGCAGGTACAGGTGCGTGAAGGCCGCCACCGAGCCGCCGGTGCGATCGGCCGCGAGCCCCGTGACGGTGGCGCGCTCCAGCATGAAGGACAGCAGGTCGGCCTTGGCGAAGATGCGCGTGACGAGTTCGCAGTCCTTGAGGTTGTAGTGCGCGAGCGCGGGCTTGTCCTCGTCGAAGCGGCGCTGGATCTCGTCCATGCGTGCATAGGGGTTGTCGACCGCCTTGCCCTCGCCGAGCAGCGTGCGCGAGACGTATTCGAGGCTGAACGAGGGGAAGGTCCAGGTGGCCGACTTCAGCGCGTCGATGCCGTCGATGATCAGCCGCCCGGCCGCGCCCGCGAAGAAGTGGTCGGGCTGCTGGCCGTGGGCGCGCCAGTCGAGCACGCTGCCGTCGCGGCCCAGGCGCAGCGGCACGCCGAATTCCTGCGAGTGCGCGTGCAGCACGCGCAGGTCGAACTGGATCAGGTTCCAGCCGATGATCGCATCGGGATCGTGTTCGGCGAACCAGGCGTTGAGCCGTTCGAGCAGCGCGGGGCGCGTTTCGCAATAGACCAGGTTCAGCGCCAGTCCGGCCGCGTCGCCGTTGGCCGGGCCGAGCATGAACACGTCGCGCTGCCCGCAGCCTTCCAGCGCGATCGAATAGAGTTCGCCGCGCGCGCTGGTCTCGATGTCGAGCGAGACGCAGCGCAGCGCCGGGCGGTAGTCGCTCTCGCTCTTCAGCTCGGCGTCGACCAGCAGCGCCTCGCCCGCCGGCGTGCCGCGAAAGCGGACCGGCGCGGTGATGAAGCGCTCCATCGCGTAACGATCGGGCGGCGTGATGTCGGCTTCGTAGAGATCGACGCCTTCGCGCGCGAGCCGTTTCTGCAGGGCGCCGAGATGCCGGTGGCGCTTGCAGTAGAGGCCCAGCACCGGGCGCCGGCGGAAGTCGTGCAGCGCGAGCGGGCGCAATTCCACGCCGCTCTCGCCGGCCAGCAGGCGCTCGGCCGCCTCGCGTTGCTCGACGGGCAGGAACGCGACCGATTCCTGCGGACGCAGGCGCACCCGGCGCGGACCCTGGCCGGTGGCGAGCCAGAATTCGATCTCGACGCCGGCGGCCGTGTCCCGCCAGTGACGGGTCAGGATGAAACCCTGCTCGAAGTCAGTCAAAACCGGGGCTCGTCTTGGAGTGCTCAGGCGCGGGATTGTAGCGCCTGCGCGCTGGGGGCGCTTAGCCTGGCGTGCAGGGCAACTAACGGTCTGGCCTCGACGTCCCGGCCGGCGGCAGGGCCGATCGCCGGCCCGAATGTTTGCCATAATTCACGTCGATCGATGCATGACGGGCCGCTCGCCGCGCGGCCCGTGCCGGAACACCAAGGAACGCCGTGGAACTGAGACAACTTCGCCATTTCGTAGCCGTCGCCGAGGAGGCGAACTTCACGCGCGCCGCCGAACGCTGCCATATCGTCCAGTCGGCGCTGTCGACCTCGATTCGTCTGCTGGAAGAGGAACTGGGCGCCAAGCTGCTGGTGCGCACCACGCGCCGCGTGAGCCTGTCGGCGGCCGGCGCGGTGTTCCTCGACAGCGCGCGCCGCGCGCTCGACATCCTCGATCGGGCCGGCCTGGAAGTGGCCGACATCACCTCGGTGCGGCGCGGCAAGCTCTCGATCGGCACGGTGCAGAGCCTGCCGCAGTTCCTCGAGCTGCCGGGCCTGCTGTCGCGCTTCTACCAGGCGCATCCGGGCGTGGAGGTGCGGCTGGTGCAGGGCGGCGCGCTGGAGTTGAACGAGAAGGTGGGCGCGCGCGAGCTCGACCTGGCGATCCTGCCGATCGAGGAGCGCAACGAACGGCTCGAATCGCACATCATCGCCTGCGACGACATGGTGCTGGCCTGCGGGCGCGACCACCCGCTCGCCTCGGCCGGCTCGGTGCCGCTCGCGCGGCTGACGCGCGAGGCCTTCGTCGATTTCGTGCCGGGGCAGGGCACGCGCCGGCTGGTCGATCGCGGCTTCGCCGAAGCCGGGCTGCAGCGGCGCGTGGCCTTCGAGATCGGCGACCTGGACACGCTGCTCGACCTGGTCTGCCAGGGCCTGGGCATCGCCCTGCTGCCCGAGGACATCGTGGTGCGCCGCCCCGAGATGCTGGCCTGCGTGCGGCTCGAACGCGCCGAGCTGTGCTGGGAACTGGTGGTCACGCACGCGGCGGCCGCGGCGGGCGACGTCACCGAAGGGCTCGATCCCGCGCCGGCCGCCTTCCTCGAGATGCTGATGGCCGAGACGGCCGACCAACGCTGATCGCGGCGATTCCGTCGGCTCGGGAAGGAACCGGTTCCTTTCTCCGGCGGATTGCAAATTCCTTTCGTAATAATCGAAAGCTGTCGAATCGAGAACGAAATGATGCACGGCCGGCGCCCGATATCGTCTGGTCCGTGAGGGCAGGATCGCGCCGCCCGGCCCCGACCGGCGGGGCTGGTGCTTAACTGGTCATACATCTCACCTTTCGTCTGCCTAACCCCAAAAAATGGCGCGAGTCGTCCGAGCACGGCAACATTACGCGGAATATTCCGGAAAGCTATTGAAGTCAAAGTGAAAGAAATAAAATACTCATAATAATCAATGAGTTGGTAAATGAGTCCACACTGTCAAGTGCAGGTTTCAACATAAATGACACAGAGATTTCCCTAGGAATTTGAAATTCTGCATTGTTGAATTTATTGCGATCGTTATAGGATGTCTGACTAGATGAGGGGCTCCACAAGTACGCGGACAAGGCTCTTCATTTGGAGACCAGTCGCCGTCGACTCGCGGCGCGACTGACAAGCGATCGTATCTGCCTGCGGGGTGCAGGCTTTGGAAACAGAGGGGACGCAATGAACAAACGCATCATGGTGGCGGCAGCTACGCTCACCGGCCTGACCGCGGGCGTCGCGCACGCGCAAAGCAGCGTGACGCTGTACGGTATCGTCGACACGGGCATCGGCTGGCAGAGCAGCCAGGCCGCGCTGGGCGCGACGGCAGGCGGCAAGTCGGTCGTCAAGATGGTCAACGGCATCTGGGCCGGCAGCCGTTTCGGCCTGAAGGGTTCCGAGGACCTGGGCGGCGGCCTGAAGGCGATCTTCCAGTTGGAAGAAGGCTTCAACAGCGCCACCGGCGCGCAATCGGTCTCGGGCCTGATGTTCAACCGCCAGGCTTATGTCGGTCTGCAGGACGCACGCCTGGGCGCGTTCACGGCCGGCCGCCAGTACACCGCGTACTACACGCTGCTCTCGCCGTACAGCCCGACCACCTGGCTGACGGGCGCATACGGCGCGCACCCGGGTGATATCGACTCCCTGGATACGACCTACCGCGTCAACAATTCGCTGGTCTACATGTCGCCGACGTACTACGGCTTCACGTTCGGCGGTTCGTACGCGTTCGGCGGCACGCCGGGCAGCGTCAACAACGGCTCGACCTGGAGCGTGGGCGCGCGTTACGCGGTCGGCCCCGCAGGCATCGCGGTCGGCTTCATGCGCCTGAACAACTCGACGGTGAACGGCGGCGCCTGGGGTGCGAACTCGACGGCATCGAACGGCGGCGCCGAGCCGAGCGTCTCGGGCATCAACAACGGCTACCAGCTGGCTGCCGCGCAGCAGCGCCTGGCCGTGACCGGTGGCTGGACCTTCAACTCGCAGTGGGACGTGACGGCTTCGTACTCGAACGTGCAATACATCCCGGGCTCGGGCTCGAAGTTCGCGAACACGGCGATCTTCAACACGGCCGGCGCGGTGCTGCACTTCAAGCCGACCCCGGCACTCGACCTCGCGGCGGGTTATAGCTACACGCGCGCCACGCTCGCCAACGGCGTGCAGCACGCAGCGTACTACCACCAGTTCAACCTGTCGCAGTACTACAACCTGTCCAAGCGCACCGGCCTCTACCTGCTGGAAGCGTATCAGCGCGCAGGCGGCCAGACGCTGGCCCTGGGCGGCAGCATCATCAACGCGACCGCCGACATCGGCGACGGCCAGAACAGCGCGCCGTCCTCGTCGCGCAGCCAGGTCGCCGTCGGCGCGGGCATCATCACGCGCTTCTGAGCGATGTATCACGGGGCGGCGTGAGCTGCCGCCCCGCGCAGTTCTCCGAGCTTCACATCCTCGATGGCCCGTCCAAGCGGGCCGTCCTTCGGCCGTCGTCGCGCCTCGTGCGTGGCGACGGCATTTTTCTTGGTGCCTGGTTTTTGCTTCCTGCGTGTGTCGTGCGTGAGGCGCGGCGCCTTGCCTGACGATCCGTCATGACGGCGATGACTTGCGCGGCATGGCCGGCCCGCGCGTGCCGTCGCACAATCGTGATTCCGGCCATGCCGGGACGGTTGCGCCCGCAACCGTCGTTCCGCCTGGGAGGACATCACATGAGCAAGGCATCCACCGTCCTGATCGTCGGCGCATCGCGCGGGCTCGGGCTCGCGCTGGCCGAGGAATACTGCCGGAGCGGCGCGCGCGTGATCGCGACCGTGCGCGGCCCGTCGCCGGCGCTCGACGCGCTGCGCGCGCGTCATCCCGATACGCTCGCGATCGAGACCGGCATCGATATCGCCGATGCCGACAGCGCGCGCCTGCTGCGCGAACGGCTGGGCACGCGCCGGCTCGACATCCTGTTCGTCAATGCGGGGATCGCGCGCTCGATCGGGCTGACGCCGGGCAATGCGCCCGAGGCCGATTTCCTGGAGATGATGCGTGTCAATGCGTTCAGCCCGGTGCGGCTGATCGAGGGGTTGGAGGATGGCGTCGAGCCCGACGGCACGATCGCGATCATGTCCTCCGAACTCGCCAGCATCGCCAACAATCCGGGCGGCTGGGATCTCTACAGCGCGAGCAAGGCGGCGCTGAACATGCTGGTCAAGTGCCATCTCGCGCATCGTCCCGGCAATCGGCGCGCGGTGCTGCTGGTGGCGCCGGGCTGGGTGCGCACGGAGATGGGCGGGGAGGAGGCGAGCCTGTCGATCGAGGAGAGCATCCCGAAGGTGGTGGAGATGGTCGAGCGCAATCGCGGCAAGGCGGGCTTGCGTTTCGTCGATCGGTTTGGAGAGACGCTGCCTTGGTGAGGTGAGTGTGGAGTGAACGCTCCGATCGTTGCGGCGAGGCTCGGGGCGAGCGCTGGATTACTTTGTCGTTCCTTGCTCGCCGCGCAGCGAACTCGAGCGGATGCACGATTCAGGTGGATTGCTTCATTAAGCTGTCGGTGACGTACAAAGCTGCCGTGAAGGCGAGAATGACCGCTCCTCCACCAACCCATTTCCGGGCTGACCAACGTCGCCAGGCGACCGCGTTGAGCAGGCAAAACGCGATTGCCGGGCCGCAGAGGTAGCCAATCACCAGCGGCACGCTCCACCACGGAATAGGGCACTTTCCCAATTCGCTGCAGCCGGTCGCGACGTGCCTGGATTCGCCATGCCAGTGGAGACGGCTGAATGCGTAGAAGAAAGCCCATGTGACGAGCAGCCCGAACAGCAAACCACCCAGTGACACCGTAAGTCGTTTCACTTGATTTCCCAAAACAGGATTTGCTTCGCGCCGGCGAGATCGGAGTATGTCGTTCGCAGTCTTAACTTATCTGGATATTTATCAAGGCCTGGTTGATTACGTGATGAATCGGTGAGATAGGAGGCAATGCGACGCGTCTATCTCATCGCTCCTGCCACGGGCTTGACCTTCGTCGCTAATAGCCAGATGCCGCAGCTTCCACCGCGGCACCCCATTACTGCCTCACTCGTCCATCAACCGCACCTTGACCTTCTTCCCCTTGATCTTGCCGCCATTGAGCTTGCGCAGCGCCTCGTGCGCCACGCTGCGCTCCACCGCCACGTAGGTCGAGAACTCGGTCACGTTGATCTTGCCGATCTGCGAGCCTTGGAAGCCCGCATCGCCGGTCAGCGCGCCGAGCACGTCGCCGGGCCGGATCTTCTCCTTGCGCCCGCCGAGGATCTGCAGCGTCTCCATCGGCGGCAGCAGCGGCTCGTTGCTGGCAGGCGTGAGCGAGGCCAGCGGCTGCCATTCCACCTCGCGCCCCTGGGCCTGCTCGATGCCGCCCACGCGCCCCATCTCGTTCATGCTGGCCAGGCTCAGCGCCCAGCCTTCCTGGTCGGCGCGGCCGGTGCGGCCGATCCGGTGCACGTGCACCTCGGGGTCGGGCGTCACGTCCACGTTGATCACCGCCTCGAGCTGGGCGATGTCGAGCCCGCGCGCGGCCACGTCGGTGGCGACCAGCACCGAGCAGCTGCGGTTCGCGAACTGGATCAGCACCTGGTCGCGCTCTCGCTGTTCCAGCTCGCCATGCAGCGCGAGCGCATGAAAGCCCTGCGCGCTCAGCACGTCGAGCAGGTCGCGGCACTGCTGCTTGGTATTGCAGAACGCGATGGTGCTGGCCGGCCGGTAATGATTCAGCAACTGGCCCACCGCGTGCAGGCGCTCGTCCTCGGTCACCTCGTAGAAGCGCTGGCGGATCTTGCGCGCGTCGTGCTGCTCGGCCAGCTTGATCTCCTTCGGATTGCGAAGAAACTGCCGGCTCAGCTTGGTGATGCCTTCGGGATAGGTGGCCGAGAACAGCAGGGTGAGCCGCTCGGTCGGGCATTGCCGCGCGACGGTCGCGATATCGTCGAAGAAGCCCATGTCGAGCATGCGATCCGCTTCGTCGAGCACCAGCGTGTTCAGCGCGCCGAGCGCGAGCGTGCCGCGTTCGAGGTGGTCCATGATGCGGCCCGGCGTGCCGACCACGATATGCGCGCCGTGCTCCAGGCTGGCGGCCTGAGGACGCATCGGCGTACCGCCGCACAGCGTCAGCACCTTGATGTTCTCCTCGGCGCGCGCGAGGCGGCGGATTTCCTGCGCGACCTGGTCGGCCAGCTCGCGCGTCGGGCACAGGATCATCGCCTGCACGTCGAAGCGGCGCGTGTCCAGGCGCGAGAGCAGCGCCAGCGAGAAGGCGGCGGTCTTGCCGCTGCCGGTCTTGGCCTGCGCGATCAGGTCCTGGCCGGCCAGCGCCAGCGGCAGGCTGGCGGCCTGGATCGGCGTCATCTCGGTGTAGCCGAGCTGCTCGAGATTGGCGAGCATCGCCGGCGAGAGCGCGAGCTCGCTGAACGGCCGGTTGGGCGTGGCTTGGGTCATCGTGGCTCCGGGTTCAGAAGGGACGGCCTTCGATCTGCTCGTAGACGGGATTGCCGTTCTCGTCCTCGTAGCGATAGAGGTAATTGCGCGCGCCGCACAGCGGGCAGCGGAACAGGTCGCCCTGTCCTTCGTCCTTGATGACGACGTCGGCGAGCTCCCACGGCGTGCCGCAGCTCTGGTTTCTGCAAGTGAACAAGGTCTTCTCCAACGGGATGCGATGGCGCTCCGGACCAGCGGGGCCGGCCGGGCGCCGCGCGACGGCGGCCTGCGGCATCCGGGCGACGGCGCGGATGCGGGCGGCCGTGGCGAGGACGGGGCGTCGATGCGCGGGTGAGATTGAGGGCGATCGGCGGATCGCGCGTGCCGCGATTTTAACGGATGCGCGGCCGCGAGGCTTTCGATTCCGAAAGCCTCGCGCTGGTCAAGCCGTTTTTGCCGGCCCGGGGTGATACCGGCCACCCTCTTGTATGGCGAACATTCTCAAGGTATTCTCTGCGCCGATACCGACCTGTCTTGCTTAATCGGTGGCTTCAACTGATATGGAATCGATTCCCGCCGTCGGCATATCGAATCTTTCGGCAGGCAATCGAAAGCGAGCAGGATGCAGGACCCGAACTCCAGGCGCATGGCGCCAGGGGGCTGGCAGAACAACGAGAGAACCTGAGAGAAAGAAACGGCGCTGGGGCAAGAGCCGGATTCTCGCCGCGACGGACGACGAACGCGGCGGATCCCGGCTCGGCAGGTGGCCCGGCCGGCGCGCTGCGGCGCGCATACCACCGAGCAAAGGCAAAGCGATCGTGGACACGCGCTCGCGCTTTTCATCAAAGCCGCAATTGCGGCTTTTCTTTTTTCCATCGTCCAATGCCGCGAGGTATTCCGATTTTCCTGAATCCCGGCAATCGCGCCATTGAGCGTCATTGAATAAAAAATGATACCGACGGTATCGTTTTTCCATCGCGAGCGGCAGTGCCGCGATTGATTCGAATCTCATGATGATACCGGCGGTATCGTTGTCCGGCGGCCCTGGCGTACTGGAAAGCGGGCTCGATCGCAAGCGGATTTCTTAATCTCACGGGATAAACCCGTGTGTATCACTCACTGTCATTTCGTTTATGTAGAATGCTCGCGCGTATGTTTACTTTTTCGACGACAGGCGTCGAGGGACATAAGGCACAACGAATCATCAGGACAGCATGCGACACGAAATGGCAGCGACGGCTCAGGACCTCCCGTTCCGCGCGTTCGAGCGCGAGACGGCCGACTCAACGCGGATTGACGCGGTGCTGGACGAAGCGTCGATGCTGAGCCTGCCCGCCGCCGTGGCGCTGCTGTGCGACTCGGATGCGTTCGACGACTGGCCCGACGCCACCCCCGAGAGCGGCGAGCGCTTTCTCGCCGCGGTGCGCGCCACGCTGTCGCGAGCCTTCGGCGCGCGCGACCCCGAGGCGCTCGCCGAGGCGCACCAGGCGCTGTTCCAGCTCTACGACCTGCACGTGGCCGACGGCACCGATCCGCGCGCGCGTCACCAGTTCAATCCGCTGCTGACGCAGGCGCGGGCCCTGATCGAGCGGGCCTGGCTGCGCAGCGAGCGCGAGCGGCTCGGCCTGGGCACGGCGCCCACCGCGAGCGCCGAGGTGGTCAGCGCCCTGAAGGCCCTGTGGTCCGGCCATCGCGCGGCCGCGCATCCGCTGTTCGATTTCCTCGAGACCGAAGCGAGCCGCGAGCAGATCGTCGCCTTCTTCCGCAGCGACAGCGCGCTGAACATCCGCTTCTTCGACCTGCTGCTGTATTCGCTGATCGGTTCGCGTGTCGAGGTGCGCAAGGAGCTGGTGCAGAACCTGTGGGACGAATCGGGCCGCGGCAACCCCACGCTGAGCCATGTCAGCCTGTTCCGCCAGTTGCTCGACGTGGTCGGCGTCGGCCAGGCCGAGGACAACCATGCCAGCCAGCTCCAGGTGGAGGGCCATGCCGGCTACAACCTGTTCATGCTGACCAGCCTGAACCGCGCCCATTACTTCAAGCTGCTCGGCGTGATGGCGATGACCGAGCTGCTCGATCCGTCCCACTACGAAAAGCTGGTGCGCGGCTGCCGGCGCGTCGGTTTCGGCGGCGCCGGGGAGCTGGGGTATTACGAGGAACATGTGACGATCGACATCGTCCACGCGGAAGGCTGGCTGGCGGACGTGATCGTGCCGGTGGTCGAGCAGACGCCGGCGGTCGGCGACGACATCGTCTTTGGCGCCGCGCTGCGCCTGGCGAGCTGCGAGGCCTATTACGACGCGCTGCATGCCAGGCTGGCCGCGCTCGAACCCGCCGCGCTCGCCTGAGGCAGGCCTGTGGGCGGCAAGCAGAATAAATGGAGCCTGAGAGAACCGCGCCCGCGCGTCGGCCTGGCCCGGCGCGCGGCGGCGCGACCTTGCTCAGTTGAGCGTGGCGGTTTCCCGGTGCTGGGGCGTCAGCCGGTAGGCGGCGATCAGCCGCTCGGCCGCTTCCCAGGCTTCGCCGGCGGCGTGATCGCGATCGCCGCTGGTGGCGGCGATGATCGCGCCATCGAGGATCATCACGATCTGCCGCGCCAGCGGCTCGACCAGCGCCGACGGCACCAGGTCCTGCAGCAGCCCCTGCACGAAGCTGCGCAGGCCCTGTTTCTGCGAGACCGAGATGCGCACGATGTCGCCCGAATCCTCGTGGAACTCCGACAGCGCGCCCACGAACATGCAGCCCGAGAAGTCGTGCGAGGTGAACCAGCGGTGGTGCCAGTCGAACAGCTCGTGCAACTGCTCCTCGGACGACTGCCGCGTGGCGATCGAGTCGGCCATCGACTGCAGGGCCGAGCGGGCCCGCTGCGACAGCACCTCGGAGATGAGGTCGTTCTTGGTGGCGAAATGGCGGAACAGGGTCATTTTGGCGACGCCCGATTCCTTGATGATGCGATCGATCCCCACCGCGTGATAGCCGTTTTCGGCGAACAGGCGGGTAGCGGTATCGACGATGCTCTGCTTCTTGGTGCTCATGCGTCCGACTTCCTTAGGCCACCCGGAGTGGCGGACCCTCCCGGAAATCGGGAGCCGCATGCCGCCGTCGCACCGCTCGGCGGGGCCGGAACGGGGAATCGGGTGTGACGCATAGATTACCTTGAACCGGCCAGGTTTCGCTTGCCGTGGCGCGTTCGCGACGCCGCGTCGCGCGTTACGGCGTGTTGTTTCGCGTTGCGAGCGTATGTTTCGTGCCGGGCGGCCGCGGATGCACCGCCAGGGTGCGAGATTGGACCGCCGGTTCGGGCATGACGACGGGGCACGATCCTTCGACAGATCGCGCCCCGTTTGTTTTCAGGCAGCGTTCCGGTAACGCGGCGCGGCCGAGTTCGTCGACAACTGGCCCGACATCGTGCGGCGCGCGCTTTCGTAGGCCAGCCAGGCACCCTCGTCATGCAGCGGCGGAATCGTCACCAGCTCGCCGCGATCGAAGCCGACCAGGGCCGCGTCCACCATCTCGGCGGCCGGCATCACGATGCCCGGGTCCAGATGCTCGATCGGCAAGCCGCCAGTAGCCCAGAAATCGGTGGCGGTCGCGCCGGGCAGCACGGCCTGCACGCGCACGCCCTTGGCGGCCAGCTCGTGATGCAGCGACTGGCTGAAGGCGAGCACGAAGGCCTTGGTGCCGCCATACACGCCGTTCAGCACTTCCGGCGCGATCCCGACGATCGAGGCGATATTGATCACGGCGCCGCCGCCGCGCGCCACGAAGCCGGGCACGGCAGCGTAGGTCAGGCGCGTGAGCGCCGTCACGTTCAGCTCGATCATGCTCGTCATGCGCTCGACGTCGCTGTCGAGCAGCGGCGTGTGGGTGCCGACGCCGGCGTTGTTGACCAGCAGGCTCAGGCCGGCATCCTCGCGCAGCCGCGCCTCGACCCGCGCGAGTTCGGCGCGGTCGTTGAGATCGGCCGCCATCACTTCGACGCCGACCTGCGTCTCGTTGCCCAGGCGCTTGGCCAGCGCGTCGAGCCGGTCGCGCTGGCGGGCCACCAGCACCAGGTCGTAGCCGCGGCGCGCGAGGCGTTCCGCGTAGAGGGCGCCGATGCCGGACGAGGCGCCGGTGACGAGGGCGGTGCCGGGGCGGGATGAGGTCATGGTCATTCTCCAGGAGCTTGCTGCGTTTCGGGGGAGGTTCGTCGTCGAACCGGTGTACGCATTCTGGCAAGCTTCCGTTTTGTCTCAAATGACGTAGATGGACATGATTCGTGCCATGCCCCGGCGCGGCTTTTCCTCAGCTTCGTCGCGGGCCGTCCCGATCGTTTTTGTCGTTCTTGTCGCTGTCGTCCTTGTTGTCCTTGTCGTTCCGGTCGGTCTCGACGAAGGGCGAATCCGTGTCCGGCCGGCCCTCGCGTAGCGCCTTGCGTGCCTGCTCGGCCAGCCGCTCGTAGTGCCGGCGGAAGCGGTCGAGGTCGTGCTCGTCGAGTTCCTCCAGGTCGAGCAGGGCGTTGTGGGCGCCGTCGAACGCGCGTATCAGCTCGTCGAGCTTGATCTGCATGGCCGCGGTATCGCGGTTCTGGGTGTTCTGGATCAGGAACACCATCAGGAAGGTGACGATGGTGGTGGAGGTGTTGATCACCAGCTGCCAGGTGTCGCTGAAGTGGAACAGCGGGCCGGAGACGGCCCAGATCAGCACCAGCGCGACCGCCAGGATGAAGGTGGCCGGGCGGCCGGTGGTGGTGGAGAGAAAGCTGGAGAACCGCGAGAACCATTGCGTGCGCATCGTCGCCTCCGTTCCGGATCGGGAGTGTCGATGATGGCACAGCGCGGCCGATCGCCTGGCCGCCGGCCCGCGGCGGGTTCGCGGCGCAACGGCCGGGCAAATCGCCGGTGGCGCGGCGCTCAGCCGTTCGCCTGGACGCCCTCGGGCGCGTCGCCCTTCTTGTTGCGCTTGGCGTCGTACATCGCCGCGTCGGCGATGCGCAGCAGCGAATCGATATCGGTGCCCTCGCCCGACACGGAGGCGATCCCCACGCTCGCGCCGACGCTGGCCGTGATGCCGGGCGCCAACTCGAAGGGCCGGGCGATCTCGCGGGCGATGGCGTGGGCGAAGTCGCGCGGCGTGTCGTAGTCGCGGCAGGTGTCGACGATCACGAACTCGTCGCCGCCGATGCGCGCCACCAGCGCCTCCGGGCCGGCCAGCCGCATCAGCCGCTCGGCCACCTGCACCAGCAGGGTGTCGCCGGTCTCGTGGCCGTGCGCGTCGTTGACCGGCTTGAAGCCGTCCAGGTCGAGATAGAGCAGGGTCATGCCGGCGTGGATCCGGGCCCGCGCGTTGCCGTTGGCGGCATTGAACAGGCCGGCCCGGTTGAGCAGGCCGGTCAGCATGTCGTGGCGCGCGCGATGGCTGTTCTCGCGCTCGGCCTTCATGGTCGAGATCAGCAGCGCGTTGAGGCGGCGCGCGGCCCCGCTCATCGCGAACAGGTAGAAGGGGATCTGCACCAGGGTGAGCAGCAGCACCTTCTCGCCCGAGATCAGCGCGCCCAGCGCGCAGGGGCCGAGCGAGAGCACGATCATCACCGCCACCAGGCGCGGCGCCGCGAAGTTGCGAAAGCAGATGCCGCCCACCATCGCGGCGGCCGACAGGAAGGACAGCGTGGCCGCCACCCAGTCGCCGCTGATCGCGCTGATGAAGGCGCCATAGCCCACCGAGGCGCCCCATAGCGGTGCCAGGCTCAGGTAGAAATCGGTGGGCGTCGGGCGGTGCTGCAGCGCGCGCCGGCGCGAGACGATCAGCACCACGAAGCGGATCGCGCAGATCAGGATCTCGCCGAACAGCCAGATGCGGAACAGCGTGGTGGGATGACGGGCCTCCAGGGCCCAGGCCACGGCGATGGTGTTGAAGACGCCGCCGAAGAAGATCGGCAGCGTGCCGAACAGGGTGCCGACCAGCGCGACGCGGATCTCGTGCGGCGTGTCCCGGCCAGGCTCGGCCAGCCAAGTTGCCAGCCGGCCGCGGGGCAACGAGTAAACTTCGGTCCTGCTCTGCACGTGACGGTCCTTCGTCGAGTCGCGGCCAGCTTGTGGACGGCGGGCGGCGCTATTGGGATCGGGCAGGCGACTGCGGCGAACTGCGTGACCGGCCGAACGCTTCGCGTGCGGTCATGCCGTCGGGCCCCGCCGTCCGCGGGTGCTGGACGGTTCCGACGCGCGCGCCGGCGCGACGCGCCAAGCCTGCGTGGTGGCGCACTGGGCGCCGCCTGCAAGTCTACCAGCCCTGGGCAGACGAAAAGCGCCTGTTTTAGCGCGCGATCGTGGCGAAAGCGTGTCCGCGCCGACGCTCAGGACGGCGAAGCGCGTGAGCGCGGCGGCCCGGCGGTGCGATCGCAGCGGCGTGCCCGCCGCGAGGCGTCGGCGCCGATCGCGCACGCGGCGCTAGAATGCCCGCTTCGTCCCGCAGATCGCCGCCGCCCGCCGGGCCCGGCGCTTCCCGTATGACCCGCATCCCGAAACATCGCCGCCTGCCGCCGCTCAACGCCCTGCGCGCCTTCGAGGCGGCCGCGCGCCACCTCAATTTCCGGCTCGCCGCCGAGGAGATCGGCGTGACGCAGGGCGCGGTCGCGCAGCAGGTGCGGCACCTCGAGGATGTGCTGCAGCGCCCGCTGTTCGACCGGCTGCCGCGCGGGCTGGCCTTGACGGCCGACGGCCGCGCCTATTTCCCGGCGGTCCAGCGCGCCTTCGCGATCGTTGCGGACGCAACCGATACGCTGAGCCGGCGCCCGTCCACGCTGAGCATCAGCACCGCGCCCTCGTTCGCCTCGAAATGGCTGATCCCGCGGCTCGCCCAGTTGCGTGAATCGCAGCCGGCGCTGGAGGTGCGCGTGATCGCCGACGAGAAGCTGGCGAGCTTTCGCGGCGACGGCGTCGACATCGCGATCCGGCTCGGCAAGCCGCCGTTCGGCAAGGGGCTGGCGGCCGAGCTGCTGTTTCCGCTCGAGGTGTTCGCGGTGGCCGCGCCCTCGCTGCTGGCGGCGCGGCCCGTGCGCCGCGTCGACGAGCTGGCCGGCCAGGTGCTGCTGCACGACGCGCACGATCTGTGGCCCGAGTTCCTGGAGGCGCTGCGCGCCGGGCCGGCCGTCGATCCGGCCAAGGGGCCGCGCTTCAACCAGTCCTCGCTCGCCATCGACGCGGCGATCGACGGCCAGGGCATCGCGCTGACCAGCGAGCCGCTGGTCGAGCGCGACATCGCCGCCGGCCGCTTGCGGCGCGTGCTCGATTTCTCGTTTCCCCTGTCGCTCGGTTTTTATGTCGTGCATCCGCAGGGCGCGGCCGACAGCGGGCCGCTGCGGGACCTGCGCGACTGGCTGTTCTCGCAGCGCGACCACGAGCGCGCCAGCCAGGGCAGCGACGCGCTGCGGATCTGACGTGCCCGGGGCGTCGGCCTCGGCCTCAGGGCGCGATCCAGTTGCCTTGCCAGCCTGCCGGCTCGCGCACGAAGCGCGCGCGGCGATGGCCGTCGGCGGCCAGGTCGAGCCAGTCGATCGTCTCGGCGCGCAGCTCGATCACGGCGAAGTTCGCGAAGCCGTCGAGCGCGTCGTCGGCTGCGTCGGCGGAAGCGGCGGAAGCAGGATGCGCATCGGCCGGCGCGGCGACGGGCGTGCCCGGCGGCAGCGGCGCGCGATAGAGGATCAGCGTGCGCGGCCGGCTCGCCTGCCAGATCGCCAAGCGCCGGGCCTGGTCGGCCAGCACGCTCGCCGTGCCTTCGACGCGAATCTGCAGCCCGCCGGCGAGATCGCAGCCGACCAGCGCGGCGCGGCCGTCATGCCGCAGTTCGGCCAGCTTGGCCGAGCGGGCATCGGTATGGAACAGCAGCGAACCCTGCCCGGTATCGACGCCGCGCAGCACCACCGTGCGCACCCTGGGCGCGCCGTCGAGCCCGAGCGTGGCCAGTTGCAGCATGGTGAACGGCGAGCGCTCGCGGCCCGCGTTCGCGCCTTCGGCGAGCAGGGTCCAGATACGGGGGAGCAGGTCGGTCATGGCGGGAGGCGGGCGGCGCGCCGGCTGGCGAGGTGCCGAGCACGATAGCGAGCCGCGCCGTGGCGGTCAACCGGGCGCGGCCGGCGCGCCGACCCTGCCCGGGTGGTGCCCAGGCTCAGGCCAGGTGGGCTTGCGGCGGACGCGGCAGCTCGGGTTCGGGCGTATCGGGCAGCTCCTCGATGCTCGCCGTGCTCGGCTCGTCGGGCTTCTTGGTGGCGCCCATCTGCGCGAACGGCATGTACATCACCAGGCCGAGCAGCAGGCCGACCGCGGCATTGCCCCAGTTGTTGGCCACCGAATCGCTCTTGCCGGCCAGCACCGTGTCCGAGAGGATCTGCGAGAGCAGCGCGCTGCTGGTGAACAAAGTGGTGCGTGCCGGGAAGGCGCCCACCGCGGTGTCCTTGACGTCCTCCATGGTCGGTTTCTTCAGCTCGGCCACCAGGCGCGGTATGTCGCCGCTCGCGATGCCGTTCGAGACCAGGTCGTCGACCACTTCCCCGCCCAGGTTGAGGCCGGCACGCGTGGCCGAGTTGGCCCATTGCGGCGGCAGGTCGGCCGCGCCCGCGCCGGAGTGCGGGGCCAGCTCGCTCATGCCGGTGCCGGCCGCCATCTGGTCGCCCGCGTAGACCGCGCCGGCGCCGAACGAGCGCACGGGCGACGGCGCGGGCTGCTCCTTGTCCTTCGGTCCGACCGAGACGAACCGCTGCACGCCGTCGCGCAGCAGGCAATACAGCACGAACTGCGCGAGCGCCGGGGCCGACTTGCCCATGCTCTGGGTGGCCAGCGCGGCCAGGCCGAGCGTGCCGCCGATCGCAATCAGCGCGAGACGTGAATAGTTGCTGCGGTCGGTCGCGATCCCCTTCTTGTCGTCGCGCATCTTGCCCGCGAAGATCATGGCCAGCGGCACCGCCGTGAGCAGCACAGAGATCATGGTCTTGACGCCCTCGGGCAGGTGCTCCATTTCCTTGCCGAAACCCTGCCCGGCCATCTGGCGGAACAGCGTGGTGACCGCCACGGACGGGATGCGCGCGAGCAGGGAGTGCGCGAAGGAGGTGGCCAGGCGGCCGGCGCGATTGTCGAAATTGTTCTCGGCGACGTCCGTGATGAACTGGGTCACCGCCTGGTGGATTTGCTTCTCGCCCTCGGTGGTCGGCTGCTTGACCGGCGTGTTCATCAGGCCCGCCTCGAGGCGGTCGAGCTGCGCCTCGCTGAGCGGTTCGATCTCCATCTGGTCGACCATCCGTGCCATCTCGCGCATGCGGCCCACCAGTTGCCGCTCCGCCGGGCTCATCGCGCCGTGCTGCCCGTGCAGGACCGCATCGGGCGGCACGCGCGGCATCATGTGCCGCATCGCCAGCGCCATGTCGGCGCCGCCGATCTCGGTGCTTTCGTTGCCCGAGGCTACCTCGCGCATGCGGGTCAGCAGGTCCTGCTCGGCCGGCGTCAGCGGGCCCAGCTCGGCGTCCTCGGGAATGCTCGGCATCATCTGCTGCATCGCCAGCGTGGCCGTGCTCGGCTCGTGCTGGCTGCTCGAGGCCAGCGTCTGCGCGGCCTCGCGATGCAGGTGCTGCGGCGCGCGCTGCGCCGGCAGGCGGCGCGCCTGCATTTTCGACGATGGCGGCGCGAGCCGCGAGCTCGAGGCCACCGGCTTGGGCGCGACCGGCGGCGGGTGCGAGGTGGCGGAACGGGTGGAGGTGCTGAACCTGGGCGTCTGGCGCGAACCCTCGCCTTCCGAGCCGCGCGTGTCCTCCTGGCCCTGCAGCCCCTTCAGCGCCTGGTTCGAGGCTTGCCGGGTCGGGGAGGGCGGCGGCGGTACATGCGAAGTCGATGCCGGGTTGGGCGTTTCGGTGGTCGCGGTGGTCGTTGGTGCGAGCACCGGGCTGTTCGATTTGATTCCTGGCGGCATGTTGGCCCTCTCGTTGCGATGGGCCGTTCGACGCGCTCCTGCGCAGCCACCGGCCTTGTTTCAGCCAACGGTAGCGAGTGCGCGAGCCGAGCAGGAAATCAAATGCGAAACCGAGTTGCGCGCGGCGAAGCCATGACGCCGCGCACCGGCCGTTGTCACACGCCGGCAAGATGGCCGATGCCGGCGTCAGGCGCGCCCGGTGGCGGGCGGGGCCTGTTCCTCGAAGGTATCGCGCGCGTCGAAGAATTCGTCGCCGTCCTCGTCGATATAGGGCGTTTCGGTCTGGGGGGCCGGCACCGGCGCGGCCGTGTCGCGCGTCGGCGTCGGGGGGGCGGCCTCGGCCAGCGCGCCGAATGACTGGAACGCCACGCGCGTGTCCGCCGCCGGGATCGGATCGAGCGCCGTTTCGCGAGGCGGCGGCGCGGGAGGGCGCGCGGGCG
>NZ_VWWK01000201.1:0-11669 GCF_011753035.1 Burkholderia sp. Ax-1720
TCCAGCATCTGGCCGGGATGAAGGACTCGAAGGTGATCGTGGCGATCAACAAGGACGAGGAAGCGCCGATCTTCAGCGTGGCCGACTACGGCATCGTCGGCGACCTGTTCACGGTGGTGCCGGAGCTCGCCGATGCGCTCTGAGATCGACACCTTCCCGCGGCCACCGCAAGCCGGCACGCGCGACGAGGCGGGCGCGGCGGCCGTGCCGGCGCAATCCTACCTGTTCGTGCCCGGCAATCGTCCCGAGCGTTTCGAGCGCGCGCTGGCCAGCGGTGCGGACGCGGTGATCGTCGATCTGGAGGACGCCGTGGAGCCCGCCGCCAAGCAGGCCGCGCGCGAGCAACTGGCCGGCTGGGTGTCGCGCGGCCGGCCCGTGCTGGTGCGCATCAACGCTCGCGGCACGCCCTGGTTCGAGCAGGATGCCCAGCTCGGCGCGCTGGACGGCGTGGCCGGCATCGTGCTGCCGAAGGCGGAAACGGCGCAGGACGTGACGGCCACGATCGCGCTGGCGCGGCGGCGCGTGCCGGTCTACCCGCTCGTGGAGAGCGCGCTGGGCATGTGGAATGCCATCGAGATCGCGCGGGCGCCGTATGTCAGGCGCCTGATGTTCGGCACGCTCGATTTCATTGCCGAGATGGGCATGAGCGACGACGGCGTGCCGCTCAATCCGTATCGCGCGCAACTCGCGCTGGTGTCGCGCGTGGCCGGCATCGAGCCGCCCGTGGACGGCGTGACGCCCGACGTGCACGACCTGGCGCGCATCGAGCGCGATGCGGCGAACGGCAAGCTGCATGGCTTCGGCGCCAAGCTCTGCATTCATCCGAAGCAGATCGAGGCGGTGCATCGCTGCTACCGGCCCGCCGAGCAGGAGATCGACTGGGCGCGGCGCGTGATCGAGGCGGCGCGCGAGGCCGGCGGCGCCGCCGTGATGCTCGACGGCCGGATGGTGGATCGGCCGGTGGTGCTGCGTGCCGAACGGATCCTCGCGCTGCACGCGGCGACGGCAGTTTCGGCGAGCGGGTCGTCGGCCTGATCGCGGGTTGCCGGCGAGCTCGTGAGCGGCTCGCCGGCACCCGGGCCATCGACGATGGATGGCCTGGGAGTACGACCCGGCCGGCGAGGTATAGTGGCGCTTTCCCTCGTCGGAAATCATCCCCATGCTGACCTATGCCATTCAAAAAACCGGCTACGATTACGCGCAGCTGGACTCACAAGGCAATACGGATTTCGACGGATTCCTCGAGGCACTCGAGCGCTTCCCCTGGAGCGAGCAACTGGCGCGCTGGAACGAGGTGCAGGACGGGCCGCTGCCGGCCATGGTGCTGAGCAACGAGGCGGACCGGCGCGAGCTGTGGATCAGCGCGCTGGGCGCCGGGCTGGCCGACAGCTTCCAGCTCAATGCGGTGGCGATGCGGGAGAAGAAAGCCTTGTTCGGCCTGGGCAAGCCGAAGCTGGATCGCGAGGTCACGAGCTTCGAGGTCTATGCGCGGGCCGATGTCGATCGGCTGTGCCGATTGTTTTGCAATGCACAATATGCCGACCTGGATCGGGAAGTGGCGAAGCTCGCCGAACTCGATCGTGAAGCGGATGACGATCGCTAGCCGGGCGGATCCGGCATGATTCGAAACGAGGACGGCCCGACATCGCGTCGGGCCGTCCTTTTTCCAAGCTCGTGCGCTCAGCGCCCGTCCGCGGCGCCGGCCACCGCCGCGGCCTGCGCGGCACTGCCATCCGCCGCGTCGCCCGGCGCGATGTCCTCCAGCGCTTGCCGGCTGGTCTCGACGCGCAGCACCACGATCGCCACGCACAGCACCACCAGCACCAGGCTGACCATCGAGATCACGCCCGACACGCCGAAGCGCTGATAGAGCAGCAGGGCGAGGTAGGGCGTCACGATCGAGGAGGCGCGCCCGGCAGTGCCCGCAACGCCGGTGCCGCGCAAGCGCACCTCGGTGGGGAACAGCTCGGGGATATAGCCGAACAGCCCGAGCGTGGTGATCGTGTAGAGCGCGCTGACCAGCCCGAAGCCGACCACCACGATCGCGGTGGCGTCGCGCAGCGTCACGTAGATCCAGCCCAGCGCGATGCTGATCAGCGAAGCCACCACGATGCTGCGCGCGCGGCCCCAGCGGTCGGCCACCACGTAGCCGATCAGGCCGCCCACCGGCGAGCCGATCGACATGAAGAACACGAAGCCGAGCGATTTCACCACCGACAGGCCCTCGGCGACGAAGAAGGTCGGCAGCCAGGCGACGAAGCCGTACAGGCCGACGTTGACGCCGATCGCGGTGAGCGCGGCCACCAGCAGGCGAGCGCGCATGTCCGGCGCGAACAGCCGCGAGATCGGCACCTTGCCGACGTTCAGGCTGACGGCGCGCTCGACCGGCGGCAGCTCGCCATGTTGCGCGCGCACCTGTTGCTCGATCGAGGCCAGCGTCGCCTCGGCCTCGTCGAGCCGGCCGACCGATTCGAGCCAGCGCGGCGATTCCGGCATGCGCTTGCGCAGGAACCAGACCACCAGCGCACCGATGCCGGCCAGCGCGAACATGTAGCGCCAGCCGAGGTGGGGGATGATCCAGTAGCCGGCCGCGAGCGCCGCGAACAGGCCGCTGTTGGTGATCACGGCCAGCAATGAGACCCACTTGCCGCGCGTGGCCGGCGGCACGAATTCGGCCAGCGTGCCGGCCGCCACCACCAGTTCCGCGCCCAGGCCGATGCCCATCACCAGGCGCAACACGATCAGCCATTCGATGTTCGGCGCGAAGCAGGCCGCCAGCGAGGCGAGCCCGAACACGGCCAGGTTGAGCTGGTACGAATAGCGCCGGCCGAGCCGGTCGCCCAGGTAGCCGGCCGCGAAGGCGCCGATCATCATGCCGATGAAGGTCGAGGACACGAAGATCGCGCCGTGGCGCAGGTCGGTGAAGCCTTCCTTGACCATCGAGGCCACCGCGCCGTTGGCGAGGTAGATGTCGAAGGCGTCGAGGAAGGCGCCGCCGGCGATCAGGCCGAGGATCTTCCAGTGAAAGCGCGATATCGGCAGGCGGTCGAGCCGGCCGGCGGCGTTGATGGTGCGGGTCATCGAGGGTGTCTCCGTTGTTGCGCCCCGGCTCGCCGGGGCGGGCGGGGCGTCGTCTTGTCGTTGATTGGTGATGCGTTCGCTGGATCGGACGGGCGCCGTCGCTAGACGGCGCCCGAGCCATGCAGCCGTGCGATGCCCGCCGCGTCGTAGCCGAGCTCGGCGAGGATCGCGTCGGTGTGTTCGCCGAGCGCCGGCACCGGGTCCATGCGCGGCGCGTCGGCGGCGCTCAGGCCCGGCGGCAGCAGTGCCGGGATCTCGCCGGCCGGCGTGCCGACCATCGTCCAGCGCTGGCGCGCGGCGAGCTGCGCGTGCTGCCAGACCGCCTGCATGTCGTTCATCTGCGCATTGGCGATGCGCGCCGTGTCGAGCCGGTCGAGCACCTCGCGCGCACTCAGCGGCGCGAAGGCCTGCTCGATCAGCGCGCTCAGTTCGGCGCGATTCGCCACGCGCCGGCTGTTCGAGCTGAAGCGCGCGTCCTCGGCCAGCGCGGGCTGGCGGATCACGCTCTCGCAGAAGCTCTGCCATTCGCGCTCGTTCTGCAGCCCGAGGATCACCGTGTTGCCGTCGCCGGCGCGGAACGGTCCATAGGGAAAGATCGTCGCGTGCGAGGCGCCGGCGCGCTGCGGCGGGCTCTGGCCGTCGAAGGCGTAGTAGAGCGGATAGCTCATCCATTCCACCGTGCTCTCCAGCATCGACACGTCGATGTGTCGTCCGCGGCCGGTCCGGCCGCGCGCGAGCAGCGCCGCGAGGATGTTCGAGTAGGCGTACATGCCGGCGGCGATGTCGGACACCGAGCAGCCGGCCTTGGCGGGCTGCTCCGGCGAGCCCGTCACCGACAGGAAGCCGGCCTCGCTCTGGATCAGCAGGTCGTAGGCCTTGCGGTCGCGATAGGGGCCGTCCAGGCCGTAGCCGGAGATATCGCAGACGATCAGGCCGGGGTAGCGCTCGCCCAGGCTCGCGTAGTCGAGCCCGAGCCGCTGCGTGGCGCCGGGCGCGAGGTTCTGCACGAACACGTCGGCCTCGGCCAGCAGCCGGTGCACCACCTCGATCGCTTCGGGCTGCTTGACGTCGAGCGTCAGGCTTTCCTTGGAGCGATTGGTCCAGACGAAGTGCGAGGCCAGGCCCTTGACGCGCTCGTCGTAGCCGCGCGCGAAATCGCCGACGCCGGGCCGCTCGATCTTGATCACGCGCGCGCCGAGATCGGCGAGCTGGCGCGTGCAGAACGGCGCGGCGATCGCATGCTCGAAGGTGACGACGCGAATGCCTTTCAGTGGCAGCATGACAGGCTCTCCCTCAGAACGAGCGCGGCAGGCCGAGCATGTGCTCGGCCACGTAGGACAGGATCAGGTTGGTCGAGATCGGCGCGACCTGGTAGAGCCGCGTCTCGCGGAACTTGCGCTCGACGTCGTATTCGCAGGCGAAACCGAAGCCGCCATGGAATTGCAGGCAGGCATTGGCGGCCTCCCAGGAGGCGTCGGCGGCCAGCAGCTTGGCCATGTTGGCCTGGGCGCCGCAAGGCGCGTGGGCGTCGAAGCGGCGGGCGGCCTCGAAGCGCATCAGGCTGGCGGCCTCGACGTTGATGTAGGAGCGCGCGATCGGGAACTGCACGCCCTGGTTCTGGCCGATCGGGCGGCCGAACACCACGCGGTCCTTGGCGTATTGCGAGACCTTGTCGACGAACCAGTAGCCGTCGCCGATGCACTCGGCCGCGATCAGGGTGCGCTCCGCGTTCAGGCCGTCGAGGATGTAGCGGAAGCCCTGGCCTTCCTCGCCGATCAGGTTCTCGGCGGGGATCTCGAGATTGTCGAAGAACAGCTCGTTGGTCTCGTGGTTGACCATGTTCGGGATCGGCTGCACCGTCATGCCCCGGCCGATCGCCTCGTGCAGGTCGACGATGAAGATCGACATGCCCTCGCTCTTCTTGCTGACCTCGGCCAGCGGCGTGGTGCGCGCCAGCAGGATCATCAGGTCCGAATGCTGGACGCGCGAGATCCACACCTTCTGGCCGTTCACCACGTAGCGGTCGCCGCGGCGCACGGCGGTGGTCTTGATCTTCGTGGTATCGGTGCCGGTGGTGGGCTCGGTCACGCCCATCGACTGCAGGCGCAGCTCGCCCGAGGCGATCTTCGGCAGGTAGCGGTCCTTCTGCGCGGCCGAGCCGTGGCGCAGCAGGGTGCCCATGTTGTACATCTGGCCGTGGCAGGCACCCGAGTTGCCGCCGTTGCGGTTGATCTCCTCCATGATCACCGAGGCTTCGGTCAGGCCGAGCCCGGAGCCGCCGTATTCCTGCGGGATCAGGGCGGCCAGCCAGCCGGCCTTGGTCAGCGCGTCGACGAATTCGGCGGGGTAGGCGCGTGCCTCGTCGATCTTGCGGAAGTACTCGGCGGGAAACTGGCCGCACAAGTCGCGGATGGCGTCGCGGATGTCCTGGAAGGCGTCGGTGGTGGCGTTCATCGATTGAGTGAGTTCTTGAGGGCGGAAAACAGGCTGGGGATTTCGATGCGAGGCGCCGCTCAGGCGAGCGTCGCGCTGGCCGACATGGTCAGCCAGCCCTCGTGGTCCCTGGCCCAGAGTTCGAGCGTGAGGCCGTCCTCGGCGCGGCGCCCGCAGACGGTGAAGGGCTGGCCGGCGAAGGTCGGGCGCAGCGCCTTGTAGCGGTACTCGCGCACCACGGCATCGGGCGCGAAGCGGGCCGCCGCGTCAAGCAGCAGGGTGGCGATCAGCGGGCCGTGCACGACCAGGTCGGGATAAGCCTCGACGCCGCGCGCGTAGTCGCGGTCGTAGTGGATCCGGTGGCCGTTGAAGGTCAGCGCCGAGTAGCGGAACAGCAGCGCTTCGGAGGGCGAAATACTGCGCTCCCAGTCGGCGTTCCCGGGCGCGGCGAGCGGCGCCGGCATCGGCTGCGCCTCGCCGGGGCGCGCGGCCTCGCGATAGACGATGTCCTGTTCCTCGCGGATTGCCGGCGCGGCGCTGCCGGCCACGCGGATCTCATGCAGCACCGTGACGAAGGCCAGGTGCCCGCTGCGGCCCGATTTCCGCTCGATCGACAGCACCCGCGATTCGCGCGAGGCCTCGGCGCCGATCGGCAGCGGCGCGGCGAACCGGAGCCGCCCGCCGGCCGCCATCCGGCGCGGCAGGCCGAGATCGGGCAGGAAACCGCCGGTGGCGGCATGGCCGTCCGCGCCCAACGCGGCTTGCGGCGCGACCGACCAGAAATAGAGCCAGTGCCAGAGCGGCGGCAGCGGATCGCCAGGGGCGGGGCGCGTGTCGAGATCGAGCGTGGCCGCCAGCGCGGCGGCCGGCGCGGCCGCGATGCGATCGCTGGCGGTCTGGATGGGGTGATCGGCGGCGTTCGGCGTGGCGCAATGATCGGGTGACATCGTGGGTCGTCTCCTGCTGGGCTTCTGCCGGGACGCGACGAGCGCATCCGGCTTCGAATGCAAGGACTGTAGAAGAATGCGGCGGGCACCGGAAATACCGATTGAATGTGCCGGGCATAGGGGTATCCTATGACCGCTTCCGCCTCCCGCATCGCACCATGGACATCCGCCAGCTTCGCTACTTCGTCAACATCGTCGACTACGGCAGCCTCGGCAAGGCCGCCGAGATGCTCTACGTGGCGCAGCCCTCGCTGAGCCAGCAGATCGCCAAACTGGAAGACGACCTGGGCGTGCAGTTGCTGGTCAGGAGTCCGCAAGGCGTGAAGCCGACCGCCGCCGGGCAGGCGCTCTATCGGCATGGCCGGCTGGTGCTGCACCAGATGGAGCAGTTGCGGCAGGAGGTGCGCGAGGGCGTGGGTGCCGAATCCGGCACGGTCGCGATCGGCTTTCCCACCACCATGTCGGCGATCCTCGCGATGCCGGTGTTCGAACGCGTGCGCGCGCGTTATCCCGGCATCCGGCTGCAGTTCTTCGAGAGCATGAGCGGCTACTTGAACGAGCTGCTCGCCAACGGCCGGCTCGACCTGGCGATCCTGTTCCGCGATACCAATACGCCGGGCATCTCCACCGTGCCGCTGTTCGACGAGGAGCTGTGCCTGATGGGCGAGCCCGAAGGCATGTCGGCGCGCGCGCGCAACTGCACGCTGGCTTCGCTGGCCGGCGTGCCGATGGTGGCGCCCGGCGCCTCGAACGGGCTGCGCGTGCTGCTCGAGCGGACCTTCGCGCGCGAGCAGGTGCCGCTCAACATCATCGCCGAGGTCGATTCGCTGCCGACCCTGCTGGCGATCGCCCAATCGGGCGCGGCCTGCACCATCCTGCCCTCCGTGTCGGTGGCTTCGCGCGCGGCGGCCGACCGCCCCAAAATGCGCCGCATCGTCGACCCGATGATCCGCCGGCCCGGCAGCTTGTGCTGGCCGAATGCGCTGCCGGTCAGCTCGGCCTCGCTGGCGGTGCGCCATGTGATCGGCGAGCTGGTGGTCGAGTTGTGCGAGAGCGGGCGGTGGACCGGGATCGAGCTGCGCGAGCCGCCGGCGCGCCCGGCCGCGGTTTGAGCTTGCTGGTGGCGCTGCCCGGGGCCCTGACGAGACGTGGCCGGCCCTGTTGCTAGAATGGCGCCACACGATAACGACCCGCCCGCCACCGTATGCCATCTTCCCGACCCGCCGCCGCCGGCACTGAGCCGGACAGCGGGCGCCGCACGCCCGAAGCGTTGCTGGCGGATATCTCGGCGCAATTCGCCTCGCTCAGCAAGCAACTGAAACTGATCGCCCGCCATGTCGAGGCGCATCCGGGACGCGTCGGCCTGCAGGGCGTGCAGGAAGTGGCCGACGATTGCGGCGTGCAGCCCTCCGCGGTGGTGCGCTTCGCCAAGCATTTCGGCTTCTCGGGTTTCTCCGAGATGCAGCGCCTGTTCCGCGACGCGATGGTGCGGCGCGTGGCGCCCGACCTGAGCTACCAGTCGCGGATTCGCGGCATCATCGAGCGCGGCGGGCGTCGCAAGACCAGCGAACTCGCCGGCGAATTCCTCGAGGACAGCATCGCCGGCATGCAGCAACTGGCGGCCTCGCTCGACGCGGCCGCCTTCGATCGTGCCGTCGACCTGCTGGCCGCCACCGATGCGATCTGGCTGGCCGGCGTGCGCCGCTCGTTCCCGGTGGTGGCCTACCTCGACTACGCGCTGCAGCACACCGGCAAGCGCATCCAGCTCGTCTCCGGGCTCGGCGGCATGCAGGCGGGGCAGTTGCGTTCGCTGCGCGAGGGCGACGTGCTGTTGGCCGTGTCGTTCGCGCCGTATGCGCAGGAGACGCAGAAGATCGTCGAGGACGCCTTGCAGCGCGGCGCGAAGCTGATCGCGATCACCGACAGCCGGCTCAACGCGCTGGCCAGCGGCGCCGACGTGGCCCTGCTGCTGCAGGAATCAGATACCTTCGGCTTCCGCTCGCTGACCAGCACCATGGGGCTCGCGCAGAGCCTGTTCATCGCGCTGGCTTACCGGCTCGAACTCGCCTACGAACCGGCTTCGGCGGTTCAGAAGAATTGATCGGGAGCGATGGACCCGAGACGAATCGGCCGGCTCAAATCAGAATAAATTACACGGCACGATTTATAACTTTCAATTGTTTCGGTATTAATTGCGAGTAGTCGGATCGATTATCCGATCCGGAAACGTTAACTCGTGTGTGCCGGGCCGAGACGACGCGCCAATGCCGATTCGCCCGGTTACAATCGTCAGTCGATTGAGCAGACGCTTTCCGAGAGCGCTGAAATAAGAAGAAGGGCGAACCACCATGAACGTGCAGGATATCGCGGGGGCGATGCAGGCCGGCGTGATTCAACAGGACCGGCTCGTAAAACTCGATACACCGCTTGGGGCTGACAAACTGGTCGTGCAACGCGTGATCGGGCGTTCGACGCTCGGGCGCGATTACGGCTTTACGCTGGACGTGGTGTCGTCGGACGACGATATCGCCTTGAAGAGCCTGATCGCGCAATCGGTCACGCTGTGGATCCAGCAGGCCGACGCGAGTTACCGACCGATCCAGGGACACGTGTTCACCGCGCGCCGGCTCGGTGCCGACGGCGGCCTCACCACGTATCAGCTGGGCGTGCGCGCCTGGCTGCACATGTTGCATTTCCGGCGCGACCAGAAGATCTGGATCGACAAGAGCGCCGACGCGATCGTCACCGATATCTTCAACACCCATCCCGAGGCGCAGGGCCGGTTTCGCTTCGCGCTCTCGCAGCCGCTCGCTAACCGCTCCTACACGCGGCAGAGCGAGACCGACTGGAACTTCGTGCATCGCCTGTTCGAGAACGAAGGCCTTTACGGCTACTGGGAGCAGGGTGCCGACGGCAAGTCGCACACGCTGGTGGTGACCGATACGATCACCTCGCTGCCCGAACTGGCGCCGAAGGCCGTCAACTTCGCGCGCCTCGCGACCGGCGCCGAAACCGATGCGCTGACGCAATGGTCGGGTACGCGGACCCTGCAGAGCGCGACCCTGACCACGCGCAGCTTCGACTACAAGAATCCCGCCGCGCCCGCCAATCCCAAGGGCACGCTGACGCCGACCATGGGCAACCAGGGCGCGCTGCCCGATCAGCTCGAAGTCTACGAATACACGGGCGCCTATACCTTCGGCGACCAGCAGCATGGCGACAGGCTCTCGCAGATCCGCATGGAGGAATGGGAGTCGCGCGCCAAGCGCTTCCACGGCGGCGGTGCCGCTCGTGCGATCGATGCGGGGCGCCGCTTCACGCTGGCCAATCATCCTGTGCATGACGGCGATCCCGCCTCGCAACGCGAGTTCGCCACCATCGAGGTGGCCTGGTGGATCGAGAACAACACGCCGGTGACGGGCGCGGCGCATTTCCCGCACAGCCTCGAGGCCGAACTCGCGCAGGTGCGCGCGGCCGAGCGCGGCGCGGCGGGGCAGCTCGCGCATGCCGACGGCTCGGTCGGTTTCTTCCGCGTCGAGGTCGAGGCGCAGCGCACCAACGTGCCGTATCGCAGCCCGCTCGAACATCGCAAGCCCGAGATGCACCTGGAGACCGCGATCGTGGTCGGACCTGATGGTGAGGAGGTCTACACCGACGAGCTGAACCGGATCCGCGTGCAGTTCGTCTGGGATCGCGTGAATCCCGCCGACCAGGGTGCCTCGACCTGGGTGCGCGTGGTGCAGTCCGATACCGGCGGCGGTTATGGCGGCGTGCATCCGCCGCGCATCGGCGAGGAAGTGCTGATCGACCACATCGGCGGCGATTGCGACCGGCCGCTGGCCGTGGCGCGCGTCTACAACGGCCAGGCCACGCCGCAATGGCACAGCAACGGCATCCTGTCGGGATACCGCTCGAAGGAGTATTCGGGCAGCGGCTACAACCAGATGGTGCTGGACGACGCGACCGGCCAGAACCGCGTGCAACTGATGAGCAGCAGCGCCAACAGCCTGCTGCACCTGGGCTACCTGATCGACCATGGCGGCAACTCGCGCGGTGCCTATCTCGGCAGCGGTTTCGACCTGCGCACCGACGATTACGGCGCGGTGCGCGCGAGCCAGGGCCTGTATGTCAGCACGCATCCGAAGGGCAGCAGCAGCCAGCCGCTCGATGTGCAGGAGACGCAGCAGCAACTGGTGAGCGCCGAGAGCCTGGTCGAATCGCTGTCGGAGGCGAGCGTCCAGCACCAGGCCGAGAGCCTGCAGGACGGGCACGACGCGATGCGCGAGCTGACCGATGCCACGCAGAACAGCGTGAGCGGCGCCGGCGCCTCGGGCGGCAACACCGCCGGCGGCGGCACCGGCAATGCCAACGCGTTCAAGCAGCCGGTGATGGTGTTCGGCAGCCCGGCCGGCATCGGCCTGTCCTCGCAGCAATCCGCGCATCTGGCCGCAACCCGGCATGTCAACCTGGTGAGCGGCCAGAGCACCCACGTGGTGGCCGGCAAGTCGCTGATCGCGAGCATCGGCGAGAAGCTGAGCCTGTTCGTGCAGAACGCCGGCATGAAGCTGTTCGCGGCCAAGGGCAAGGTGGAGATCCAGGCGCAGGACGACAACGTCGAGTTGACCGCGCAGAAGACCGTCAAGATCCTGTCGGCCACCGACAGGATCGAGCTGGCCGCCGACCAGGGAATCCTGCTGACCAGCGGCGGCGGCTATATCCGCATCGCGGGCGGCAACATCGAGATCCATACGCCTGGCAAGGTCGATGTGAAGGGAGCTTCGCACGTCTTCGCCGGGCCGGCCAGCATGGGTTATCCGCTGCCCTCGGCGCGGCCCGACCAGCCTGGGCAGCTCGAGCTGCTGCATCAATATGCGAACGGCTCGGCCGTGAAGGGCGGTTTGTTCTCCGTGCTCGATGCGAATGGCGGCGTGCTGCGCCAGGGCGCGCTCGATGCGAGCGGCAAGGCGGTGGTCAGCGGGCTGCCGCCGGGTGTGGTGCAGGTGGTGTTCGGCAAGGACCCGCGTTCGCAGGGCGACAAGGCCAGCGAGTTCACGCTGCCGACCTGGCCGTCGGCCGAGGATGCCTCGGCGGCCGGCGCGAGCGCCACCGCGCAATCGCAGCTCGGTTCGTTGCTGCCTTCGGCGAGTTCGATGGCGTCCCTGGCATCGGTCGCGAAGGCGGCCGGGTCGGTGGCGGGGGCGGCCGGCG
>NZ_VWWK01000202.1:0-11557 GCF_011753035.1 Burkholderia sp. Ax-1720
CAGCGGCGCCTGGCGCCGCGCCGGGCGCCACGGGCGCGCGCCGCATCCGCCCGCACCAGGCCGGAAACCGCGCCCGGCGCACGATCCCGCCGAGCGCCCGAAATCGGCGCGAAGCCGGGCACGAAAACATGCGCGGCAATGGCATGAAGCTTGCGGAAGGCTTGCCGCGGACGGCCGGGAAACGGGCGGCGGCCTCCGCGTGCATCGATCCGCCCCACCACGCATGGATTCCCCGGAGCTCATCGATGACCACCCTCCGTGCCTCGCTCTCGAGCGGCAACTGGCGCTCGCTGCTCGCCTGCTTCCTCTACTTCGACACGGGCTTCACCGTGTGGGTGCTGTACGGGCCGCTCGCGCCCTTCATCGGCAAGGACATCGTCATGTCGGCCGCGCAGCAGGGGTTCCTGGTCGCGGTGCCGGTGCTGGCCGCCGCGATCCTGCGCGTGACGCTGGGCAACCTCTACCAGTCGACCGACGGGCGCCGCATCGCCCTGATGGGCGTGCTGCTGTCGGCGATCCCCGCGGTGGTGCTGCCCTTCGTGCCGGGCACGCCCTCCTACACGCTGCTGCTGGTGCTGGGCGTGTTCCTCGGCATCGGCGGCGCGAGCTTCGCGGTGGCGCTGCCGATGGCCGGCAGCAGCTATCCGCCCAAGGTGCAGGGCCTGGTGCTGGGCCTGGCGGCGGCCGGCAACATCGGCGCGGTGCTGGACGGCTTCCTGTTCCCCCACATCGCGCAGGCGCTGGGCTGGAAGTTCTCGACGGCGGCCGCGCTGCCGCTCCTGGCGATCGCCGGTTTCGCGCTGTTCGCCTGGGCCGAGGACCGCGGCGAGAAGTCGGGCAGCACGCGACGCGCGATGGCGGCCTTCCTGGTCTCGCTGGCGGGCCTGGTGGCGCTGGTGCTGGCGGTCCATGCCGGCCTGTTCGGCGCCGGCAAGACCGGCGTGCTGCTGTTGCCGGTGCTCGGCGCGCTGCTGGCCATCGCGGTGCTGCCGGCCCGCTATCGCGCGGTGCTGGCCGAGCGCGACACCTGGGTGGTGATGCTGGTCTACAGCATCACCTTCGGCGGCTTCGTGGGGATGTCCTCCTACGTGAGCCTGCTGCTGACCAACCTCTACCAGATGCCGAAGATCGACGCGGGCCTGTTCATGTCCCTGCTCGCCTTCCTCGGCGCGATCGTGCGGCCGTTCGGCGGCTACCTCGCCGACCGCGTGACCGGCGTGCGCGCGCTGATCGTGCTGCTGGCGATCATCGCCGCGGCCGACTTCGCGTTCGCCGCCTGGATGCCGCCGCTGGCGGGCGGCATCGCGCTGCTGGTGTGCCTCTACCTCGCCTTCGGCCTGGGCAACGGCTCGACCTTCCAGCTGGTACCGCATCGCTGGCACGGCCGCACCGGGCTGCTGTCGGGGATCGTCGGCGCGGCCGGCGGCATCGGCGGCTTCTACCTGCCGGTGGTGATGGGCATCGCCAAGGAAAGCACCGGCAGCTACCAGCTCGGCTTCGCGACCTTCGGCGCGCTGGCCACCGTCGCCTGCGGCCTGGTGGTGATGCTGCGCTCGCAATGGCTCGGCTGGGCCAGCACCGCCGGCACCGGCGCCCCGGCGGGCGTGGCGCTGCATGCCGCGCACGCCACCGAGTGAGCCGGCGCTGGCTCCGCTGCCGGGCCGGCAGTGGAGCCAGCCGTGATGCGAGAGGCCGGGCCGAACCGTCCCGATTCGAAGCCAAGCTTCCGGGCGCGGCGTCGAAGCGGCACCCGGAGCGCCCGATCGAGCGGCAAGACGGGCCGCCGGGCAAGGCCTGCCGAAGCCGGTACCGCCCGCCCACGAACGAGCAGCCGGCACGCCGGCCCCGCTCGCCATCCGGGCCACGCCATCGCCGGCCAACCACCGCGCCGGGGCCGGCCCGCGCCGATGGTAAAATTCCGGGTTGACTCTCTCCACGCCCGACCGGCAGCCCCATCATGTCCGACACCCGCCCCGACACCCTTTTCGCCCTCACCGCGCTCTCGCCGCTCGACGGCCGCTACGCCAGCAAGACGGAAGCCCTGCGCGACTGGCTCTCCGAGGCCGCGTTCATGCGCCACCGCGTGACCGTCGAGGTCCACTGGCTGATCGCGCTGTCGCGCGCCGGCTTCGCCGAAGTGCCGCGTTTCTCGGACGCCTCCGAGCAGTTCCTGCTGCAGCTGGTCGAGCGCTTCACCGCGCACGACGCGGCGCGCATCAAGGAGATCGAGCGCGTCACCAACCATGACGTGAAGGCCGTCGAATACTGGCTCAAGGAATCGGTGAAGGGCCAGGCGGAACTCGAACGCGCCAGCGAGTTCATCCACTTCGCCTGCACCTCGGAAGACATCAACAACACCTCGCACGGCATGATGCTGGCCGGCGCGCGCGACAACGTGATCGTCCCCGCGCTGCGCACCGTGCACCAGCGCCTGGTCGCGCTCGCGCACGCCCAGGCCGAGCAGCCGATGCTCTCGCGCACGCATGGCCAGCCGGCCAGCCCGACCACGCTCGGCAAGGAAATCGCCAACGTGGCGGCGCGCCTGGCGCGCGCCATCGAGCGCATCGCCAAGGTCGAGCTGCTCGGCAAGATGAACGGCGCGGTCGGCAACTTCAACGCGCACCTGTCGGCCTATCCCGGCTTCGACTGGGAAGCCTTCTCGAAGGACGTGGTGGAGAACCGCCTGAAGCTGAGCTTCAACCCCTACACGATCCAGATCGAGCCGCACGACTACATGGCCGAGCTGTTCGACGCGGTGGCCCGCGCCAACACCATCCTGCTCGACCTCGACCGCGACGTGTGGGGCTACATCTCGCTGGGCTACTTCAAGCAGAAGACCAAGGCCGGCGAGATCGGCTCCTCGACCATGCCGCACAAGGTCAACCCGATCGACTTCGAGAACTCGGAAGGCAACCTGGGCCTGGCCAACGCCACCCTGCGCCACCTCTCGGAGAAGCTGCCGGTGTCGCGCTGGCAGCGCGACCTGACCGATTCCACCGTGCTGCGCAACATCGGCGTGGCGTTCGGCTACTCGCTGCTCGCCTACGACGCGCTCACCCGCGGCATCGACAAGCTCGAGGTCAATCCGGCACGCCTGGACGAGGATCTCGACAACTGCTGGGAAGTGCTGGCCGAGCCGGTGCAGACCGTGATGCGCCGCTACGGCATCGAGAACCCCTACGAGCAACTGAAGGAACTGACGCGCGGCAAGGGCATCACGCGCGAGGCGCTGCAGCAGTTCGTCGGCGGCCTGGCGATCCCGCAGGACGCCAAGGACCTGCTGCTGGCGATGACGCCGGGCTCGTACATCGGCAAGGCGGTCGAGCTGGCCAAGCGGATCGCGTAAGACGCATCGCCGCATCGCGCGCGGCGCTCGCCGCGCGCGATGCAGGCAAAAGCAAAGGCGCCCGGGGCTTGTTGCCGCCGGGCGCCTTTTTTCATGCCTTTCGGTTGATGCGGGCCGGCTGCCGCCGGCCCGCCTGGTCGCAAGGACGACTCAGGAAATCAGGACTTGGTCGCGAGCTTCAGCTTGGCCAGCACTTCGTCGACCATCTGCTCGGGCGTCTGGTCGATGCTGACCTGCACCGCCTCGTCCTCGCCCGGCACTTCCAGCGTGTCGAGCTGGCTCTTCAGCAGCGAGGGATCGAAGAAGTGGCCGGTGCGCGTCTTCAGGCGCTCGCTCAGCACCTCGACGGTACCGTGCAGGTAGACGAAACGCACGTCGGCGTCCTGGCCGCGCAGCACGTCGCGATACGAACGCTTGAGCGACGAGCAGGTGAACACGGCGGTCTCGCCGGCACGCTGCTTCTCCTCGATCGCCGCGCGGATCGACTGCAGCCACGGCCAGCGGTCGTCGTCGGTGAGCGGGATCCCGTGGTGCATCTTCTCCTTGTTGGCGGCGCTGTGAAACGCGTCGCCGTCGGTGAACGTACACCCGAGACGCTCCGCCAGCAGTTCGCCGATGCGCGTCTTGCCGGCGCCCGAGACGCCCATTGCGATCAAAATCATTGACTACCCCTTGCTTGTTACAGAACGGTGGCGAGCACCATCGTGAACGCGAGGCCGAGCAGCGAAATCAGCGTTTCGAGCGCCGTCCAGGTCTTGAACGTCTGACCCACGGTCATCCCGAAATATTCCTTGATCAGCCAGAATCCGCCGTCGTTCACGTGCGAAAAGATCAGCGAGCCGGAGCCCGTGGCCAGCACCAGCAGCTCGGGCTTGACCGTGCCGCCGGCGGCCGCCGCGATCGGCGCGACGATGCCGCAGGCGGTGGTCATCGCGACCGTGGCCGAACCCGTCGCCAGACGGATCAGCGCGGCGGCGAACCAGCCCAGCAGCAGCGGCGACAGGTGGGCCTGGGTGGCGGTGGCGACGATCTGCTGCGAGATGCCGCTGTCGCGCAGGATACCGCCGAAGCCGCCGCCCGCGCCGACGATCAGCGTGATGCCGGCGATCGGCGCCAGGCAGTCGCCGCAGAACTTCTGGATCTGCTCGCGGTTGAAGCCCTGCTTCGCGCCGAAGGTCCAGAAGCTGACCAGCACGGCGATCAGGAGCGCCACGTCCGAGGTGCCGGCGAAGCGCAGCAGGTCGTTGGGCAGCGTCTTGGGCGCGAACAGCAGGTCGGCCCAGCTGCCGATCAGCATCAGCGCGACGGGCAGCAGGATCGTGAACAGCGTGATGCCGAAGCTCGGCAGCTCGCGGTCGCGCTTGGCCTGGTCGCCCGAGTCGATGAACTGCGCGGCCAGCGGGTTGTTTTCCGGCAGCTTGACGTACTTGTGGATCACCAGCGCGAACAGCGGACCGGCGATGATCGCGGTCGGAATCCCGACGATCAGGCCGTAGGCGATGGTCTTGCCGATGTCGGCGCCGTATTGCTGGACCGCGAGCAGCGCGGCCGGGTGCGGCGGGATCAGGCCGTGCACCACCGAGAGGCCCGCCACCATCGGCAGGCCGACCAGCAGCAGCGATTTGCCGGTGCGCTTGGCGACGTTGAACGCGATCGGGATCAGCAGCACGAAGCCGACCTCGAAGAACACCGGCAAGCCGATGATGATCGCGACGAACATCATCGCCCAGTGGATGTTCTTCTCGCCGAACCAGCCGATCAGGGTGACGGCGATCCGTTCGGCGCCGCCCGATTCGGCCATCATCTTGCCGAGCATGGTGCCCAGGCCGACCACGATGGCGATGTGGCCCAGCGTGTTGCCGTTGCCGGTCTCGAACGACTTGACGATCTTGTCCATCGGCATGCCGACCACCAGGCCGAGGCCCAGCGAGACGATGATCAGCACCAGGAACGGATAGATCTTGTAGCGCGCGATCATGACGATCAGCAAGACGATCGCGATCAGCGCGCACACCAGCAGCATGCTGCCTTGAACAGCCCCCATGGACTCCTCCTTGGATTGTTGGCACCGGGCAGGCGAGCAACGACGCCCGGCCTTCTTCAATGGGCCTGCAGGCGCGCCGCCGGCGCCCTACAGGACGCTGAATTCTACTTTCGTTTCGCGATGCGCGATAGAACCGGTTCCATGCGCAAAAACCCCTATAAAAGCAGCCAAGTCTGAGGAATCGTACGCGATGCCGGCCGGGCCTGCAGCGAGCTCGCGCTCGCGCGGATCACGATAGGGGAAGCGGGGAATGGATGGAGGCAGGCCGCGGCTCGCCAGCGAGCCGGGAAGATGGGATCGGCGGCAGGCGAGCCGGGCCGGCGCGGGCTGGCGTGAGGATCACGCGGCAGGCGCGCCCGGCCCCGGCAAGCAGCGCTCCCGGGCGGCCGCCGCGGGCATCCCGCCCAGGCCGCGCGGCTTGCCTGCGAGCGCGTTCAGCGCGGCAGCTGGCTGGCCGCCTGGGCGAGGCGCGTGACCTCGGCCCAGTCCTGCGCGGCCAGCGCCGCCTTCGGCGTGAGCCAGGAGCCGCCGACGCAGACCACGTTCGGCTGCTTGAGGAAGTCGGGTGCGCTCTGCGCGCTGATGCCGCCGGTCGGGCAGAACTTCAGCGTCGGGAACGGGCCGTGGAAGGCCTGCAGCATCGGGATGCCGCCGGCCTGCTGGGCCGGGAAGAACTTCACCACCTCGTAGCCGAGCTCGAGCGCGGCGATGATGTCGGTCGGCGTCATCACGCCGGGCAGCAGCGGCAGGCCCGCGTCCTTGGCGGCCTGGTGCATGTCGCGCGTGAGGCCCGGCGAGACGCCGAACTGCGCGCCGGCCTTCTTGGCCAGGGCGCAATGCTCGGGACGCGTGATGGTGCCCACGCCGACCACGATGTCGTCGGCCAGCTGGCTGGCGCGCTCGATCGCCTTCAGGCCCGCCTCGGTGCGCAGCGTGATCTCCAGCACCTTCACGCCGCCCGCGTGCAGCGCGCGCGACACGTGCTCGCCCTGCTCGACCGTCTCGAACGCGAGGACCGGAATCACCGGGCCGAGTTTCACGATGTCGTGGATCGTCTTCATCTGCTGCTTCTCCTGTAACTGGATTCGTCTCGTTGCGGTTCGCGAGGATATCAGTGGGCGCTCAGTGCGCCACGCCCACGCCGACGTGCGTGGTTTCGCCGACCAGCGCGCCGAACACCGAGGCGCCCGCCTCGGCCGGCATCGCCGCGGCGCGGAACACGCCGAACAGCTCGCGGCCGAAGCCGACCTCGTTGTCGGCCTGGTGCGTCGGGCGCGCCAGCTCGCGCGCGGCCCATTCGCCGGCGTCGATCTCGACGTCAAGCACGCCGGCCTGCGCGTCGATCACGATGGTGTCGCCGGTGCGGACCTTGGCCAGCGGACCGTCGAGCAGCGCTTCGGGCGAGACGTGGATCACCGCCGGCACCTTGCCCGAGGCGCCCGACATGCGGCCGTCGGTGACCAGCGCGACATGGAAGCCCTGATCCTGCAGCACGCCGAGCAGCGGCGTCAAACGGTGCAGCTCGGGCATGCCGTTGGCGCGGGCGCCCTGGAAGCGCACCACCGCGACGAAGTCGCGCTTGAGCTCGCCCGCGTCGAAGGCGGCCTGCACGGCTTCCTGCGATTCGAACACGATGGCCGGCGCGACCACCTTGCGGTGCTCGGGCGCCACCGCCGAGATCTTGATCACGCCGCGGCCCAGGCGACCCTGCATCAGGCGCAGGCCGCCGTCGGGGGCGAACGGCTCGCCGATCGGGCGCAGCACCTTGGCGTCGCCGCTCTCGGCCACGCCCGGCACCCATTCGAGCTTGCCGTCGAGCAGCTTCGGCTCGAAGGTGTAGTGCGCGAGGCCCTTGCCGGCCACCGTATTGACGTCCTCGTGCAGCAGGCCGCCCTCGAGCAGGTTGCGCACCAGGAAGGCCACGCCGCCGGCCGCATGGAAGTGGTTCACGTCGGCCTTGCCGTTCGGGTAGATCTTCGCCAGCAGCGGCACCACCGCCGAGAGCTGGTCGAAATCGTCCCAGTCGATCAGGATGCCGGCCGCGCGCGCGATCGCCACCAGGTGCATGGTGTGGTTGGTCGAGCCGCCGGTGGCCAGTAGCGCGACGATGCCGTTGACCACCGCCTTCTCGTCGACCACGTGCCCGATCGGCGTGTAGTTGCCGCGCTCGACGGTGAGGTCGAGCACGCGGCGCGCGGCGGCGGCCGTCAGGGCGTCGCGCAGCGGCGTATGCGGGTGGACGAAGGCCGAGCCCGGCAGGTGCAGGCCCATCACCTCCATCAGCATCTGGTTGCTGTTGGCGGTGCCGTAGAAGGTGCAGGTGCCGTGGCCGTGATAGGCGGCCGATTCGGATTCGAGCAGCGCGTCGCGGTCCACCTGGCCGGTGGCGAACTGCTGGCGGATCTTGGCCTTGTCGTCGTTCGACAGGCCGCTCGTCATCGGGCCGGCCGGCACGAAGATGGTCGGCAGGTGGCCGAACTGCAGCGCGCCGATCAGCAGGCCCGGCACGATCTTGTCGCAGATGCCCAGGCACAGCGCGGCGTCGAACATGTTGTGCGTCAGCGCGATCGCGGTGCTCATCGCGATCGTCTCGCGCGAGAACAGCGACAGCTCCATGCCCGGATTGCCCTGCGTGACGCCGTCGCACATCGCCGGCACGCCGCCCGCGAACTGCGCCACGCCGCCGTTCTCGCGGGCGGCCGCCTTGATGATGTCGGGGTAGTTCAGGTACGGCGCATGAGCCGACAGCATCTCGTTGTACGAGGACACGATGCCGATGTTCGGCTCCCGGATCGCCTTGATCACGAACTTGTCGTTGCCTTCCATGCCGGCGAAGCCGTGCGCGAGATTCGCGCAGGACAGCGCGCCGCGCGCCGGGAAGCGGCCCTGGGCGGCGGCGATGCGATCGAGATAGGCGATGCGGGTGGGACGGCTGCGCGCGATCACGCGCTCGGTCACGTTGAGCAGGGTGGGATGCAGCGAGGCCATGCGGGCGGCTCCTCTGTGGCCGGCGGCGCCGGCGGCTGGAATCGTGGGGAAGTCTGGCCGGATTGACCGACCGATCGCGGCAAAGTCTAGTAGAAAAACTACATAACCGCAATCTTGCGCCGCAGCATGACCATTCTTCAATGTCGCACAAAGCTTGCTACATATGCCTCATTCATTAGTAGAAACCCTGATGCCGACCAATCCTCAGACAGAAAGGTGCTGGAAATTTTCTGTAGTTTTTCTACAATACCTGCGCAAGACTACAATCCCGCTTTTTCGCCACGAGCCGCCGATGCTCCCTCGAATCGAAGCGCTGCGCGCGCAACTGCGCCCGTCCGAGCAGAAACTCGCCGAATACGTGCTGGCCGCGCCGCGCGAGATCCTCGATCTGTCGATGACCGACCTGTCGGCGCGCGCCGGCGTCAGCCAGCCCACCATCGCGCGCTTCTGCCAGGCGCTGGGCTGCAGCGGCTTCCGCGAATTCAAGATCCGGCTGGCGCAGAGCGTCGCGCCGGGCGTGCCTTCCGTGTATCGCGACGTGGAGCCCGACGAGCCGGCGCCCGGCATCATCGGCAAGGTGTTCGACCGCACCATCGGCGCGCTGATCGAGGTCCGCAACAGCCTGTCGGCCGGCAGCGTGGCCGAGGCCATCGCCCTGCTCTCGCGCGCCTCGCGCATCGAGTTCTACGGCGCGGGCGGCTCGGGCATCGCCGCGCAGGACATCCAGCACAAGTTCTTCCGGCTCGGCGTGCCGAGCGTGGCCTATTCCGACCCGCATACCTTCTCGATGTCGGCCGCCCTGCTGGGCCCGCAGGACATCGTGGTGGCGATCTCCAATACGGGTCGCACGCGCGACATCGTGGAGGCTGCGAAATCGGCGCTGGCCTGCGGCGCCAAGGTGGTGTCGATCACCCACAGCCATTCGCCGCTGGCCCAGCTCGCCTCGGTCAACCTGGCCTCGAACATCGCCGAGGAAACCGACGTGTTCTCGCCGATGACCTCGCGCATGTCGCACCTGGCGATCGGCGACATCCTGGCGGTCGGCGTGGCGCTGCAGCGCGGCCCCGAATTGGTGGACCGGCTCGGCCGCGCCAAGGCCGCGATCGTGCGGCGCCGCATCGGCCCGGACGAGCGCGGCGGCGAGCGCCGGGGGGCGCGCGAGGAAGGACGCGAGGAAGGACGCGAGGCGGGCCGCGAGACGGCACGCGAAATCGCGCGCGGCGAATCGGAGCAATCGTGAGGAAAACAGGGACGGCGCGCCAAGGCGCCTGAAGGCAGGCGACGCGCCCCGGCACGCTGATGTGCCGGGGCGCGTCGTGGATTCAGAAGGGCTTGATGACGGCCAGCGCGACCGCGCCGAGCATGCCGAGCACCGGCAGCTCGTTGAAGAAGCGGTACCAGCGGTCGCTGCGGCGGTTCTCGCCGCGCTCGAACACGCGCAGCAGATACCCGCAGTAGGCGTGATAAACGATCAGCAGCAGCACGATCGTCAGCTTGGCGTGGATCCAGCCCTGCCCGCGCCCGACCCCGGCCACCAGCCAGAGCCAGGCCCCGCAGGCCAGCGCCGGCACGGCGATGAAGCTCATGAAGCGGAACAGCTTGCGCGCCATCGTCAGCAGCCGGCGCACCGCGCCGGGATCGGTCTCCATGGCGAGGTTCACGTAGATGCGGGGCAGGTAGAACAGCCCGGCGAACCACGCGGCGATCAGCACGATGTGGAAGGTCTTGACCCAGAGGTATGTCATCGAATGGTCCGCCCGTCTTGGCTGGAATGCGATTGCTGGAGACTTTGGAGGCGTTCGTGATTACTGCCGGCCCTCGCCGTGCCCGAGCACGACGTACTTCAGCGAGGTCAGGCCCTCGAGCCCGACCGGGCCGCGCGCATGCAGCTTGTCGTTCGAGATGCCGATCTCGGCGCCCAGGCCGTATTCGAAACCGTCCGCGAAGCGCGTCGAGGCGTTGACCATCACGCTGGCCGAATCGACCTCGCGCAGGAAACGCATCGCGCGGTCGTGGTCCTCGGTGACGATCGCGTCGGTATGCGCGGAGCCGTAGGTGTTGATGTGCTCGATCGCCGCGTCGATGCCGTCGACCACCTTGATCGCCAGCACCGGCGCCAGGTACTCGGTGCGCCAGTCTTCCTCGGTGGCATCGACCAGCGGCGCGACGCCGGCCTCGGCCAGCACGGCCCGGGCGGCCGCGTCGACCCGCAGCTCGACCGACTTGTCGCGATACAGGCGGCCCAGTGGCGGCAGCACGGCGGCCGCGATGCCGCGCGCGACGAGCAGCGTTTCCATGGTGTTGCAGGTGCCGTAGCGATGCGTCTTGGCGTTGTCGCAGACGGTCAGGGCGCGGGCCAGATCGGCACGGTCGTCGACGTAGACGTGGCAGATGCCGTCGAGGTGCTTGATCATCGGCACGCGGGCATCCTTCATGAGCCGCTCGATCAGGCTCTTGCCGCCGCGCGGCACGATCACGTCGACATGCTCGGTCATGGTGATCAGCTTGCCGACCGCCGCGCGATCGGCGGTGGCCACCACCTGCACCGCCTCGGCCGGCAGCCCCGCCGCGGCGAGCCCCTCGCCGATCAGCCCCGCCAGCGCGGTATTCGATTCGAGCGCCTCGGAACCGCCGCGCAGGATGGTGGCGTTGCCGGACTTCAGGCACAGCGCGGCCGCGTCGATCGTCACGTTCGGCCGCGATTCGTAGATGATGCCGATCACGCCGAGCGGCACCCGCATCTGGCCGACCTGGATCCCGCTGGGGCGGAACTTCAGGTTGGAGATCTCGCCGATCGGGTCGGGCAGCGCCGCGACCTGGCGCAGGCCTTCGATCATGGTGTTCAGCGCCTTGTCCGACAGCGTCAGGCGATCGATGAAGGCGGCGTCCTGGCCGTTGGCGCGCGCCCGCTCGACGTCGCGCGCGTTGGCGGCCTTCAGCGTGGCGGCCTCGCGTTCGATCGCCGTGGCGATCGCGGCCAGCGCGGCGTTCTTGGCCGCCGTGTCGGCTCGCGCGATCGCGCGCGAGGCTTGCCGCGCGCGGCGGCCGACGTCCGTCATGTACTGATCGATATCCATCATGAAACCCGAATCCGGAAAGGCAGCCGCGCGCGGGCGGCGAAACGCCGTTGGAGTGATCGCCGGCCGGCCCGCGGGCGGCGGCGAATGAACGATTGTATG
>NZ_VWWK01000203.1:0-11608 GCF_011753035.1 Burkholderia sp. Ax-1720
GCGGCCGGTGCCGGCTGCGCGCCGCGCTGGGCCGGCGACGGCGCCGCCTGCTGCATCGGCTGCTGCTGCGCCGGCGGCGTGGCCTGGCGCTGCTGGACCATCTGCGATTGGCGGCCGACGCTGCGCCCGCCGCCCATCCGCCGGGCTTCGGCGTCGAGCGACGCGAAGGTGCCGGCCGTCAGCAGGCCGACCATGAACAGGGTGCCGATCCGTCGCGCCCACGGCCTCGGCTGCTTGCTGCGGTTGTTGAACGAACGGGAATCAGACATCACCATCTCCAAATTGAAAGACAACTGTATGGAAAGAACCCCTTAATACTTGGTTCCGAGGTGTAACGCTACCACGCCACCTGACAAATTGTAATATTTGACGGCGTCGAGGCCAGCGAGTTCCATCATCGTCTTCAGGGTGTCCTGATCCGGATGCATGCGGATAGATTCGGCCAAATACCGGTAACTGTCGGCATCTTTCGCGAATTTATCCCCGAGCCACGGTAATACTTTGAAAGAATACAAGTCGTAGGCTTTCTTCAGCGGGTCCCACACTTTCGAGAATTCGAGCACCATCACCCGGCCGCCCGGCTTGGTGACCCGGCGCATCTCGGCCAGCGCCGCGTCCTTGCGGGTCATGTTGCGCAGCCCGAAGGCAACCGTCACCACGTCGAAGTAGTTGTCGGGGAACGGGATCTTCTCGGCGTCGCAGAGCAGCGAGGGCGTCACCACGCCCTTGTCGAGCAGGCGGTCGCGCCCCACCCGCAGCATCGACTCGTTGATGTCGGTATGCCAGACCTCGCCGGTCGGGCCGGCGGCCTTGGCGAAGGCCCTGGTCAGGTCGCCGGTGCCGGCGGCGAGGTCGAGCACCTTGTAGCCGGGGCGCACGTTCGCCTGGGCGATCGTGAAGGCCTTCCAGGCCCGGTGCATGCCGGCCGACATCAGGTCGTTCATCAGGTCGTAGTTGCTCGCGACCGAGTGGAACACCCCCGCCACCTTTTTCGCCTTGTCGCCCTCGTCGACAGTCTCGAAACCGAAGTGGGTTTTGCTCATCGCGTGAATCCTCTGGAAATGGCAAGACGGCGCCGGATGGGGCGCCGTCGGTTCAGTCGGTGGTCAATCAGTGGCAGTGGCCGCGCGGGGCGCCCGCCCCGGGCATCGGCGCGTCGCGCTCGACGCCGGCCGCCTGCAATCTGTCGAAATAGTCGCGCCAGAGCGCATCCTGGCGCGTCGCGAGCTCATACAGCAGGTCCCACGAATAGATGCCGGTCGAGTGGCCGTCCGAGAAGGTCGGCTGCAAGGCGTAGTTGCCGACGCCCTCGAGCGCGGTGATCGACACCTCGCGCTTGCCGGTCTGCAGCGTCTCCTGGCCGGGGCCATGGCCGCGCACCTCGGCGGACGGCGAATAGACGCGCATCAGCTCGAACGGGACGCGATAGCTCTCGCCGTTCGGGTACTGCAATTCGAGCACGCGCGACACCGCGTGCACCACCACGCCGGATGGAATCGGCGTGGTCGGGGTCAAGCCGCTCATGCATCCCTCTCGTTCAGGATCAATTCGATTTCCTCGTGCACCGCATTGTGCAGCAGGCTCGCCTGCGCCGCGCGCAGCCGCAGCAGCGGCTCGGACACCGAGCGCTGGCGCGGCGCCCAGATCGGCTGCGGAAAGTGCGCATCGTTGGAGAAGCGCGGAATCACGTGCCAGTGGACGTGCGGCACCTGGTTGCCGAGGCTCGCGAGATTGACCTTGTCGGGCTGCATCACGCGGCGCACGGCGCGCTCGACCGCCGCCACCACCAGCATCAGGTGCGAGCGGTCGGCCGGCGACAAGTCAGTGAACTCGGCCACGTGCGCCTGCCAGATCACCCGGCAGAAGCCCGGGTAATCGGTTTCGCCGCTCGCCAGCACCACCCGCAGCCGCTCGTCCTTCCAGAGCAGTTCGCCGCCGTCCTCGCGGCAGAATACGCAATCCATCGTCAGTTCCTTGCAGAGGGGAACGCCCCGACTTTACACCAGGACCCGTTCGATCCCGCCGTTGTTGGCGCGGGCCACGTAGTCGGCCATCCAGTTCTCGCCGAGCACGTTGCGCGCGATCTCGACGACGATGTAGTCGGCCTCGATGTTGGCATCCTCGTTGTAGCGCGACAGGCCCTGCAGGCAGGACGGGCAGCTGGTCAGGATCTTCACCTCGGCCTCGCCCGCGCCGCTGGCGCCATCGCCCGACACCACCGGGATGTTGCGCAGGCGCGCCGCGCCCTTGCGGATCTCCTCCTCCTTGCGGAAGCGGATCTGGGTCGAGACGTCCGGCCGCGTGACCGCCAGCGTGCCCGACTCGCCGCAGCAGCGGTCGTTCTTGGCGATCTGGTAGCCGTCCTTCTCGGCGCCCATCAGCTCGTTGACGAGCTTGACCGGGTCCATGGTCTTGATCGGCGTGTGGCAGGGATCGTGGTACATGTAGCGCGTGCCCGCCACGCCTTCCAGCTTCATGCCCTTCTCGAGCAGGAACTCGTGGATGTCGATGATCCGGCAGCCCGGGAAGATCTTCTCGAATTCATAGCCGGCGAGCTGGTCGTAGCAGGTGCCGCAGGACACCACCACCGTCTTGATGTCGAGGTAGTTCAGCGTGTTCGCGACGCGATGGAACAGCACGCGGTTGTCGGTGACGATCTGCTCGGCCTTGTCGTACTGGCCCGAGCCGCGCTGCGGATAACCGCAGCACAGGTAGCCCGGCGGCAGCACGGTCTGCACCCCGGCCTCCCACAGCATCGCCTGGGTGGCCAGGCCGACCTGCGAGAACAGCCGCTCCGAGCCGCAACCCGGGAAGTAGAACACCGCTTCCGAATCCACGCTGGTGGTCTTCGGGTTGCGGATGATCGGCACGATCTTGTTGTCCTCGATGTCGAGCAGCGCGCGCGCCGTCTTCTTCGGCAGGTTGCCCGGCATCTTCTTGTTCACGAAGTGGATCACCTGCTCGACCACCGGCGGCTTGCCGGTGGTGGCGGGCGGGCGCGCGGTCTGCTTCTTCGTGACCTTCTTGAGCATGTCGTGGGCCAGGCGCTGGGCCTTGTAGCCGACGCCCATCATCACGCCGCGCGCGGCATTGATGGTCTGCGGATTGGTGGCATTGAGGAAGAACATGCCGGCCGCCTGGCCCGGATTGAACTTCTTCTTGCCCATCTTGCGCAGCAGGTTGCGCATGTTCATGGTCACGTCGCCGAAGTCGATCTTCACCGGGCAGGGCGTGGCGCACTTGTGGCAGACCGTGCAGTGGTCGGCCACGTCGTTGAACTCGTCCCAGTGCTTGATCGACACGCCGCGGCGCGTCTGCTCCTCGTACAGGAAGGCCTCCACCAGCAGCGAGGTGGCGAGGATCTTGTTGCGCGGGCTGTAGAGCAGGTTGGCGCGCGGCACGTGGGTCGCGCAGACCGGCTTGCACTTGCCGCAGCGCAGGCAGTCCTTGACCGAATCGGCGATCGCGCCGATGTCGGACTGCTGCATGATCAGCGACTCGTAGCCCATCAGCCCGAAGCTGGGCGTGTAGGCGTTGCGCAGGTCGGCGCCTTCCAGCAGCTTGCCCTTGTTGAAGCGGCCGTTCGGATCGACGCGCTGCTTGTAGGCGCGGAATTCGCGCAGCTCCTCGTCGGTCAGGAACTCCAGCTTGGTGATGCCGATGCCGTGCTCGCCGGAGATCACGCCGTCCAGCGAACGCGCCACCTGCATGATGCGCGCCACCGCGGCATGCGCGTCCTGCAGCATCTCGTAGTTGTCGGAGTTGACCGGCAGGTTGGTGTGGACGTTGCCGTCGCCGGCGTGCATGTGCAGCGCGACGAACACGCGGCCGCGCAGCACGCGCTTGTGGATCGCCTGCGCCTCGTCGAGGATCGGCTTGAAGGCGCCGCCGTTGAAGATGTTGCGCAGCTCGGCACGCAGTTCCTGCTTCCACGACACGCGCACCGTGCGGTCCTGGGTGATGTGGAACACGTTGGCCTCGGGCTGCGCGTCGGCGCGCGCCGCGAAGTTGGCCGCGAGCTTCTCGTAGCCGAGCTGGACCAGGTAGTGCTGGGCCTCGCGCAGCGGCATGTCGAGCCGGTCGCGCAGGAACTCCCAGCGCGCGCGCACCTGCTTGAGCAGCTCCAGCGCGTGCTGCACGCGGTCCTCCAGCAGCTCGGCGCTGGGAATCTCGTTGGCGTCGTCGCTCTTGCCGAGCGGCAGCTCGCCGGTGCGGAAGAAGGCCTCCAGCGCATCCACCAGCTGCAGCTTGTTCTTCAGCGACAGCTCGATGTTGATGCGCTCGATCGCGTCGGTGTACTCGCCCATCCGGTTCAGCGGGATCACCACGTCTTCGTTGATCTTGAAGGCGTTGGTGTGCTTCGCGATCGCCGCGGTGCGGCTGCGATCCAGCCAGAAGCGCTTGCGGGCCTCGGCGCTGACCGCGACGAAACCCTCGCCGCTCTTGCCGTTGGCCATGCGGATCACTTCCGAGGTGGCGGCCGCCACCGCGTCGGCATCGTCGCCGACGATGTCGCCGATCAGCACCATCTTGGGGAAGGCGTTGCGCTTGCTCTTGGTGGCATAGCCGACCGCGCGCAGGTAGCGCTCGTCGAGGTGCTCCAGGCCCGCCAGGATCGCGCCGCCCTGCTTCGAGGTCTCGAACAGGTAGTCCTTGATCTCGACGATGCTCGGGATCGCCTCGCGCGCCTGGCCGAAGAACTCCAGGCAAACGGTGCGCGTGTGCGCCGGCATCTTGTGCAGCACCCAGCGCGCCGAGGTGATCAGCCCGTCGCAGCCTTCCTTCTGCACGCCCGGCAGGCCGGCCAGGAACTTGTCGGTGACGTCCTTGCCGAGCCCTTCCTTGCGGAAGCGCTTGCCCTCGATCTCGAGCATCTCGCTCCTGATCAGCTTCTCGCCCGGCGCGTGGGCGCCGTCGAACCACTTCAGCTCGAAACGCGCCACCGCGATGTCGTGGATCTTGCCTTGATTGTGGTCGTGGCGCGTGACTTCCAGCCAGTTGCCGTCCGGGTCGACCATCCGCCACCAGGCCAGGTTGTCGAGCGCGGTGCCCCACAGCACGGCCTTCTTGCCGCCCGCGTTCATCGCCACGTTGCCGCCGATGCAGGAGGCGTCCAGCGAGGTCGGGTCGACCGCGAACACGTAGCCGGCGGCCTCGGCCGCCTCCGTCACGCGGCGCGTGACCACGCCCGCGCCCGAGAAGATGGTCGGCACCTTGTGCGCGACGCCCGGCAGCTCGGTCAGCTCGACCGCGCCGAGCTGTTCCAGCTTCTCGGTGTTGATCACGGCCGAGAACGGCGTGAGCGGCACCGCGCCGCCCGTGTAGCCGGTGCCGCCGCCGCGCGGGATCACGGTCAGGCCGAGCTCGAAGCAGGCCTTGATCAGGCCCGCGATCTCGGCCTCGGTATCGGGCGTGAGGATCACGAACGGGTACTCGACGCGCCAGTCGGTGGCGTCGGTGACGTGCGAGACGCGCGCCAGGCCGTCGAAGCGGATGTTGTCCTTCTGCGTGCAGCGGCCCAGCGCCTTGGTGGCACGCCGGCGCAGCTCGGCCATCTGCTCGAATTCGCGCGCGAAGGCGTCCACCGCGCCACGCGCGGCCACCGTCAGCATCGCCACCCGCGAGGCACGCTCGCGGCCCGGCTCGTCGCCGTGCTCGGAAAGGTCGGCCTGGCGGCGCTTGTCGATCTCCGCGAGCCGGTGGCTCAGCGCGTCGATCAGCATCTGGCGGCGCTTCGGGTTGTCGAGCAGGTCGTCCTGCAGGTAGGGATTGCGACGCACCACCCAGATGTCGCCCAGCACCTCGTACAGCATCCGGGCCGATCGGCCGGTGCGGCGCTCGCCGCGCAGCTCGTCGAGCGCGGCCCAGGCTTCCTCGCCGAGCAGGCGAATCACGATTTCGCGGTCGGAGAACGAGGTGTAGTTGTACGGGATTTCGCGCAGGCGCGGGGCGAGGTCGGCTGCGACGGCGGCTGCCGCGCCATGCGGATCGAAAACTTGTGGTGCGTTCATGTTCGGACGGTTCGGAGGGCCGGCGGCCGTGCGCATCGAAGGCACGACACCAGCATGCGCGTGGTGCGCGAATCTGGGGAAAATCTTCTGTTACCAGGCGCGCGGCTTGGCGCGGGACCGGCATGCGCATGTACGCGCCACGTCCGGTCGACACGGCCGCCTGGCGGCGTTCGGAGCCCTCAGCACGATCGCGCGCAGTGCGCGTGCCGAACCGCCGCGGGACAAGCTGCGCGCGGGGATGGCTTCACGTGGGCGGTCCGAAATTGCCGTTGCATCTTCCGATCCTTGATTCAAATCGGGATTCTAACTCATGATCGGCGCCGGCGTGGACGCCCGGATCCGGCGGGCAGGCCCGTGAAACGCCGCCGGGCGGGAATTCCCCGTCCGTCCGGTCGGTCACCGCTCGCGCAGGCCCGCCGGGGCGGGGTTGGCGCTAGAATCGCGGTTTTCCCCGCTTATCTGGCGCGCCGGCCGATACCCGCGCGACCGTCATGGCTGCTCACGACTACCTCAAGAAGATCCTCACCGCGCGCGTCTACGACGTGGCGGTCGAAACCGCGCTGGAACCGGCGCGCAACCTGTCCGCGCGCGTGCGCAACCCGGTGTTCCTCAAGCGCGAGGACAACCAGCCGGTGTTCTCGTTCAAGCTGCGCGGCGCCTACAACCGCATGGCCCACCTCTCGGCCGACGCGCTGGCGCGCGGCGTGATCACCGCCTCGGCCGGCAACCACGCCCAGGGCGTGGCCTTCTCGGCGGCCCGGCTCGGCGTGAAGGCGGTGATCGTGGTGCCGGTCACCACCCCGCAGGTGAAGGTGGACGCGGTGCGCGCCCATGGCGGGCCGACCGTCGAGGTGATCCAGGCCGGCGAATCCTATAGCGATGCCTATGCCCACGCATTGAAGGTGCAGGAACAGCGCGAACTCACCTTCGTCCACCCCTTCGACGATCCCGACGTGATCGCCGGCCAGGGCACTGTGGCGATGGAGGTGCTGCGCCAGCACCAGGGGCCGATCCACGCGATCTTCGTGCCGATCGGCGGCGGCGGGCTGGCGGCCGGCGTAGCCGCCTACGTGAAGGCGGTGCGCCCCGAGATCCGCGTGATCGGCGTGCAGACCGACGACTCCTGCGCGATGGCGCAATCGATCGAGGCCGGCGAGCGCGTCACCCTGAGCGAGGTCGGCCTGTTCTCCGACGGCACGGCGGTCAAGCTGGTCGGCGGCGAAACCTTCCGGCTCTGCAGCGAGCTGCTCGACGGCGTGATCACGGTCGATACCGACGCGCTGTGCGCGGCGATCAAGGACGTGTTCCAGGACACGCGCAGCCTGCTCGAGCCGGCCGGCGCGCTGGCCGTGGCCGGCGCCAAGCGCTATGCCGAGCGCGAGGGCATCGAAGGCCAGACGCTGATCGCGATCACCTCGGGCGCCAACATGAATTTCGACCGGATGCGCTTCGTGGCCGAACGCGCCGAGGTGGGCGAGGCGCGCGAGGCGGTGTTCGCGGTGACCATCCCCGAGGAACGCGGCAGCTTCCGGCGCTTCTGCGAGCTGGTGGGCGAGCGCAACGTGACCGAGTTCAACTACCGGATCGCCGACGAGCGCTCGGCGCACATCTTCGTCGGCGTGCAGATCCGCCGCCGCGAGGAATCGGCCGAGATCGCCGCGAATTTCGAGGCGCACGGCTTCCAGACCGTCGACCTGACCGGCGACGAGCTCTCGAAGGACCATATCCGCTACATGGTGGGCGGCCGCTCGCCGCTCTCGCGCGAGGAGCGGCTGTTCCGCTTCGTGTTCCCGGAGCGCCCCGGCGCGCTGATGAAGTTCCTGTCCTCGATGGGCCCCGACTGGAACATCAGCCTGTTCCACTACCGCAACCAGGGCGCCGACTACAGCTCGATCCTGGTGGGCCTGCAGGTGCCGGCCGCCGACCACGCCGGCTTCGACGCCTTCCTCGACGCGCTCGGCTACCCGTTCCACGAAGAGACCGCGAACCCGGCCTACCGGCTGTTCCTGGCCTGACCACGGAGACACGATCGATGACACCCGAACATTCCCCGCTCGGCAAGGCCACCGCCTACACCACCGACTACGACGCGGCCCTGCTGTTCCCGATCCCGCGCGCCGGCGCGCGCGAGCAGATCGGCATCGGCGCCGCCCTGCCCTTCTTCGGCACCGACATCTGGAACGCCTACGAGCTGTCCTGGCTGAACCGGCGCGGCAAGCCGCAGATCGCGGTGGCGACCTTCCTGGTGCCGGCCGATTCGCCCAACATCGTCGAATCGAAGTCCTTCAAGCTGTACCTGGGCTCGTTCGCGCAGACCGCCTTCGACTCGCTCGAGGCCGTGCGCGACGCGCTCAAGCGCGACGTATCCGCGGCCTGCGGCGCGAGCGTGGCCGTGCAACTGGCCTCGCCGGCCGAGTTCCGCAAGCTCAGGCTCGACGAACTCGACGGCATCCCGCTCGACCGCCTCGACCTCGACACCGACATCTACCATCCCGATCCCTCGCTGCTGAGCGCCGCGCACGAGGAGTCGCCGGTCGAGGAGACCCTGGTGTCGGACCTGCTGAAGTCGAACTGTCCCGTCACCGGCCAGCCCGACTGGGGCAGCGTGCAGATCCACTACGTCGGTCCGCAGATCGACCAGGCCGGGCTGCTGCGCTACCTGATCTCGTTTCGCAACCACACCGGCTTCCACGAGCAATGCGTCGAGCGCATCTTCGTCGACATCCTGCGCGAATGCCGGCCCGTGAAGCTGGCCGTCTACGCGCGCTACACGCGGCGCGGCGGGCTCGACATCAATCCGTTCCGCACCAACTTCAACCAGCCGATGCCGGACAACGCGCGCACCGCGCGGCAGTGATCCCGCCCGCCGGAGCGCAAGCGCCGGCAGGGGCACCGTAAACGACCAACGCGGCAGCGCGAGCCCCAGGCTCCCGCTGCCGCGTCGCATGTCATCCGGCAGGGCCCTCAGGGCCCGGCCCGCCCGCTCACTTGACCGGCGGCTTGTAGGCGATGCAGTCCACCTCGACCTTGCAGTCGATCACCATGCTCGACTGCACGCAGGCGCGCGCCGGCGGATGTTCGCCGAAGTACGAGACGAACACCTTGTTGAACGAGGCGAAGTCGCGCGCGTCGTCGAGCCAGACGCCGCAGCGCACCACGTGCTCCAGGCCGTAGCCGGCTTCCTTGAGGATCGCGATCACGTTCTCGATGGTCTGCTTCGATTGCGTGACGATGCCGCCCTCGACCACCTCGCCGTTCACCATCGGCGTCTGGCCCGACACATACAGCCAGCCGTCGGCCTCGACCGCCCGCGCGAACGGCATCACCTGGCCGCCCGTTCCCTTCGCTTCGCCCACTCCGTAACGCTTCATCGCTTTCTCCTTCGGTTTGCTGGTTCGGGCCGCGCCGTCAGCGCGACGCGGCCGGTTCGCGCGGCGCCGCGAAGGCGCCGGCAGTTGCGGTTTCGGCCGGGCCTGGCAGCCCCGCCGGACAATCGATGCTCAGAACGCCGCATCCTCGGCGCGGCGCGTGCCGCGTGGCACGAAGCGGCCCGCGCGCGCGCCGGTGCTGGCGCCGTCGCGATAGGACAGCGCGCCGTTGACCCATACCGCGTGGATCCCGCGCGCGGCCTGCTGCGGCTGCTCGAACGAGGCCAGGTCGATCACCGTGGCGGGATCGAACAGCACCAGGTCGGCCTGGTAGCCGACCTGCACCTCGCCGCGCCCGTCGAGGCCCAGGCGCCGCGCCGTCAACGAACTCATCTTGCGCACCGCTTCCTCCAGCGGCAGCAGCTGCTCGTCGCGCGCGTAATGGCCGAGCACGCGCGGGAACGCGCCCCAGAGGCGCGGATGCGGCAGCGGATCGTTGGGCAGGCCGTCCGAGCCGACCATGGTGGCCGGGTGCGAGAGGATCCGGCGCACGTCGTCCTCGGACATGTTGTGATAGACCGCGCCGGCCGGCTGCAGGCGGCGCCCCGCCTCCTGCTCGCTCACGCCCCACTCGGCCGCGATCGCGGCGATCTTCTTGCCGGCCATCTCGGGATGCGGCTCGGACCAGGTGATGGTGATCTCGATATCGCCCGTCACCTGCTTCAGGTCGAGCGTCGAGGAACTGCGGCTGTAGGGGTAGCAATCGCAGCCGACCGGCTGGATGCGACGCACGCGCTCCAGCGAATCGAGCACCTCGGCGCTGCGCCCCCAGTTCGACGGGCCGGCGCATTTCAGGTGCGAGATCACCACCGGCACGCGCGCATGGCGGCCGACCCGGTAGGCCTCCTCCATCGCGTCCAGGATCGCGTCGAACTCGGTGCGCATGTGGGTGGTGTAGAGCGCGCCGGCCTTCGCCAGCGGCTCGGCCAGCGCCATCACCTCCTCCACCGGCGCCGCGAACGCGGAACCATAGGCGAGCCCCGAGCTGAGCCCGAGCGCGCCGTTGTCGAGCGCCTCCTCGAGCTGCGCGCGCATCGCGGCGATCTCCTCGCCGCTGGCGGCACGATCGAGCCGGTCCATCTGGTTGTTGCGCAGCGCCGTGTGGCCGACCAGGGCCGCCACGTTGACGGCAGGCTGGGCCGCGCCAACCGCCTCGACATAGGCCGCGAAGCTCGGGTAGCGGAACGCCTCGCGATCGCCGAGCAGGTTCATCGGATCGGGCGGCTCGCCGCGCAGCGTCACCGGCGAGGCGCTGATCCCGCAGTTGCCGACCACCACCGTGGTCACGCCCTGCGAGATCTTCGGCAGCATCTGGGGCGCGCGGATCACGTGCGTGTCGTCGTGCGTGTGCACGTCGATGAAGCCGGGCGCGAGCACCAGGCCGTCGGCCTCGATCACCGCCTCGGCCAGCCAGTTCGACAGGTTGCCGACCGCGACGATGCGCTCGCCGCGGATCGCGACATCGCGCTGGACGGGCGCGGCGCCCGTGCCGTCGATCAGCAGCGCGCCGACGATCAGCGTATCGGCCGCTTCGGGATGGGAATGCATGTCAGTCTCCGATGGGTTGTCGTTCACCGCCGCCGCGGTGCTGGTCGAGCGCGTGCTTCACGCGGCGCAGCGTCTCGCGGCAGGTGTCGCCGAGCCGCAGCGCGACCTCGGTGACCAGCACGTCGAGCGCCATCATCAGCGCGTAGCGCGAGGTCGAGGGCTTGAAGATGAAATCGGTCTCGAAGGCGACCACCGGGATCAGGTCGTCGGCCAGTCGCGCGAGCGGCGAGGCCGGCGCGGTCAGCGCGATCACGCGCGCGCCGTAGCGCTTGGCCAGCGCGCAGCTCTCCAGCAACTCGGGCACGCGCCCCGTCACCGACAGCGCCACCAGCACGCAATCCTCGCCCATGGTGCTGGCCACCATCCGCTGCAAGAGCGCGTCCTGGTAGCTCGCCACCGGGCGGCCGAAGCGCACCAGCCGGAAGCGCAGCTCGTCGGCCAGCGCCGTCGAGCCGCCGCCCTGGCCATAGACGTAGATCATGCGCGCGCCGGCCAGCGCCGCGGCCGGCGCCTCGAACGCGGTCTGCCGCAGCAGCGCGTGGTGCTGCTCGAGCGTGGCGCGCACGTCCTCGTAGACGCGCGAGGCGCTGGCCGCGTCGCCCGGCAAGCCGGCCGCGGGCG
>NZ_VWWK01000204.1:0-11520 GCF_011753035.1 Burkholderia sp. Ax-1720
TGGCTGGCCGCGCGCGCGGTGCGCGACGCGCGGGTCGGCGCCGGGCTCGGCTGGCGTTACGCGATCGCCTCGCTGCACCGGCGCGGCGGCGCCAGCGCGCTGCAGATCACCGCGCTCTCGCTCGGCCTGATGTGCCTGCTGCTGATCTCGATCACGCGCGACGACCTGGTCGCCGGCTGGCGCAAATCCACGCCGCCCGATGCGCCGAACCAGTTCCTGATCGACATCCAGCCCGACCAGCGGCCCGACGTGGTGCGCTACCTCGCCTCGCACGGCATCGACGACGCGCCGCTGCAGCCGATGGTGCGCGGCCGCCTGGTCGCGATCGACGGCAAGCCGGTGAATCCCGACAGCTATCCCGACGCGAACGCGCGCCGGCTGGTCGACCGCGAATTCAATCTCTCGTACACGACCCAGCTGCCGGACGACAATCGCGTCGTCGAGGGCCGCTGGTTCAGCGATTCGCCCAAGCCGCAGATCTCGATCGAGGCGGGGCTGGCCAAGACGCTCGGCGTGAAGCTCGGCGACACGCTGCGCTTCGACGTTACCGGCCTGACTGTCGACGCGCCCGTCACCAGCATCCGCAAGCTCGACTGGGGCACTTTCCGCGTCAACTTCTTCGTGCTGATGCCGCCGGCCGCGCTGCAGGATTTCCCGGCCATGTACATCACCAGCTTCCACCTGCCGCCCGGGCGCGCGCGCCTGATCGACGGCCTGATCGCGCGCCAGCCCGGCATCACGGCGATCGACGTGGCGCCGATCCTGGCGCAGATCGAGCGCGTGCTGCTGCAGGTGGTGGGCGCGGTGCAACTGCTGTTCGGCTTCACGCTGGCGGCCGGCATCCTGGTGCTGTACACCGCGCTGGCCGGCAGCCGCGACGAGCGCGCGCGCGAGGCCGCGCTGCTGCGCGCGCTGGGCGCCTCGCGCAAGCAGGTGGGGGCGGTGCAGCGCGCCGAGTTCGTGATCGTCGGCACGCTGGCCGGCGTGTGCGCGGCGGCCGGCGCGCTGGCGATCGGCTCGGTGCTGGCCACCCTGGTGTTCCAGTTCGAGCTGGCGCTCAATCCCTGGGTGGTGCCGGCCGGTATCGCGGCGGGCATCGTCTGCGCGGGCGCGGCCGGCTGGTGGAGCCTGCGCGCGGTGCTGTCGCGCCCGGCGCTGCGCACCCTGCGCGACGCCTGAGCGCGGCGACTGCGGTATCGTTGCGCTTTTCCGTGGATCGAGTATCGAGGCATGACTGACGATGTAAGCGACGAGGACGCGCAATCGAAACCGAGCGCGTTCGAGCTGGTGGGCGGCGAGGCGCGGGTGCGCGAGCTGATCGACCGTTTTTACGACCTGATGGACCTGGAGCCCGAGTTCGCGGGCATCCGCGCGCTGCATCCGGCCTCGCTCGAGGGCTCGCGCGACAAGACCTTCTGGTTCCTGTGCGGCTGGCTGGGCGGCCCCGACCACTACGTGAGCCGTTTCGGCCACCCGCGGCTGCGCGCGCGGCACCTGCCGTTCCCGATCGGCAGCTCGGAGCGTGACCAGTGGCTGCGCTGCATGGCCTGGGCGATGGAGGACATCGGCCTGGACCTGCCGCTGCGCGAGCGCCTGATGCATTCGTTCTACGACACGGCCGACTGGATGATCAACCGCCGCTGAGCGGCGCGACGCGATCGAGGAGACAGCCCATGCACGAGCCGGTGCATGGGCTTTTTTCATGCATCCGTCCCTCGATGTTTTCTTTGACAAACGCTCTTACGATATATATCTTTCGATATGTTTTTCGATATCCAGGCGCGAGAGGCGGGCTTGCCGCCATCCTGAGCTCGACCGAATGTCGGCGAAATCTGGACGCTTCGGCCGCAAGATAGGCGCGATGCGCCGCGCCGCGCGGGATATCGAGGCGGGCGGCGCGGCCGCCCAGACAAGGATCGACGATCAACCCCGAAACGCGTGGCGCTGGTGCCGCGCGTTTTTCCGATGGAGCGCAAGCAATCCAATGACAATCACGCTCAACCCGTTGCGCGAACGCACCCTGCTGTGGCTGCTCGCGCTCACGCAGTTCACCGTCATCATGGACTTCATGGTGATGATGCCGCTCGGCCCGCAGATCATGCATGCCTTCGCCATCACGCCGGCGCAGTTCGCCTCGGCCGTTTCGGCGTATTCGCTGTGCTCGGGGCTGTCCGGCCTGTTCGCGGCCACCTATATCGACCGCTTCGACCGGCGCCGCCTGCTGCAGGCGACCTACGCGCTGTTCGCGCTCTCGAACCTGGCCTGCGCGCTCGCCGGCAATTTCCACCTGCTGCTGCTGGCGCGGGCCTTCGCGGGGCTCACCGGCGGCGTGCTCGGCGCGATCGTGATGGCGATCGTCAGCGACGTGATCCCGGTGGCGCGCCGCGGCGCGGCCACCGGCGTGATCATGACCGCCTTCTCGATGGCCGCGATCGGCGGCGTGCCGGCCGGCGTGCTGCTGGGCGCGCACTTCAGCTGGAGCGCGCCGTTCCTGCTGCTGGTGGTGCTGTCGGTGGCAATCTGGCTGGTCGGCACGCGTGTCGTGCCGCCGCTGGCCGAGCATGTCGGGCAGCCCACGCCGCTGTCGCAGGTCCTGCCGCAGTTGTTCAGCCTGCTCAGCCTGCCGCGCCACCTGAAGGCCTTCGCGCTGACCTTCGTGATGATGTCAGGCCACATGCTGGTGATCCCCTTCATCTCGCCGATGCTGGTCGCCAATCATGGCGTGCAGCCGCAGCAGTTGTCCTGGCTCTACATGGCGGGCGGCGCGGCCACCTTGCTCACCTCGCGCTGGATCGGCCGGCTCTCCGATCGCTACGGCAAGCGCCAGATGTTCCGCGTGACGGCGGTGGTGTCGATGCTGCCGGTGCTGCTCGTCACGCACCTGCCGGCCATGCCCTTCGTGGTGCTGATCGCCTTCTTCGGCTTCTTCATGGTGGCGATGTCGGGCCGGATGGTGCCGATGCAGGCCCTGCTCACCACCGTGCCGGAGCCCGCGCGGCGCGGCGCCTTCCTCAGCGCGAACAGCGCCGTGCAGGCGCTGGGCATGGGGATCGGCGCCTGGGTCGGCGGGCTGCTGCTGGCGAACGGGCCGAACGGCACGATCGTCGGTTACGGCTCCAACGGCTGGCTGGCTGTGGTCATGACGCTGATCACCATCGTCTGGGTCGCGCACGTGAAGGGTTCCGGGCACGACACGCCGATGCCTTCGGGGCCGCAGCCGGCCGCGGCGGTGGCCGAATCCTGAGCATCGAGGGCGTGCCGGGCGATCGGGCATGAGCGCCCGGCACGCATGACGACAAAGGGCGCCACGTGATGAACGTGGCGCCCTTTGTCATGGAGCAGGCAGCGCAAGCGGTTCAGCGGCCCGGCGTGTCGGCCGGCGTGCGCACGTAGACGCGCAGCAGTTCGTCGTCGTCGCCGGGGCGCGCGCCCTGCCAATACGGCTCCCACTCGTCGCCGAGCTTCGGCGCGACCGAGCGCGGGCTCTGCACGATCAGCCAGGTGCAGTTCGTCTGGTTCGGATCGGTGACGGGGCGATGCTCGATGTCGGCGAAATAACGCAGCATCGGGGCCTCCGATTCGCCGAGCCCGAGGCTCGCCATGCAGTCGCCCTCGTTCCATTGCTGGGCCAGGCTGCGGTCGAGATCGACGAACACCGAGCGATAGCTCTTCGCCGCGTCGAGCCAGGGCAGCAGCAGGGTGAAGATCAGGCCCCAGACCAGCACCACGCCGGCGGCCCAGGACAGCGCGCCGCGCCACTTGCCGGTCGAGCGCAGCCAGGGCAGCAGCCAGACCCAGCCGAGGGTCAGCGCCAGGCCGGCGAAGGCGAAGGGCAGTTGCAGCGGCGTGGTCCAGTCGAGCGGCAGCCAGCGGCCGAGCCAGCGGATCGGCTCGCGCGAGGCGTGATACGAAGTGATGATCGACCAGACATACCAGGCGTAGATCGCCACCGCGCCGAACACCAGCCGGCTGGCGTAATCCCAGCATTGCGCGAGGCGGCGCGGCAGGCGCTCGACGGCGTTGGCCGCGAGCAGCGCGAGCGGCGCGATGAAGGGCAGGATGTAGAGCTGTCGCGAGGTGGCCGACATCTGCAGCACCATCATGCCGATCCCGCCGAACAGGGTGGGCAGCGCCACCGCGGGTTCGCGCCAGGCGCGCCAGCGCCCGGCCGCGAGCGCGTAGGCGGCCAGCGGCCCGACCGGGAAGCCGACCGTCAGCAGCGCGCGCCAGATGAACAGCGGCTTGTCGTTCTCGGCGCCGAGCTCGGCCACCGAGAAGCCGAAGAAGCGCCCCACGTTGTTGTCCCAGAACCAGGTCATGAACAGCGTTTCCGAGCGCATCAGCAGCGCGATCGGCCAGATCAGCGCGAACGGCGCGAGCACCAGGCCCGCGATGCCGAGCGAGCGGAAGAAGGCGCGGCCGCGGCAGGCCGGATACAGCAGCATCACGGCGGCGAGCGTCGCGCCGAACACCAGCGGCACGAACAGGCCCTTGGCCATCAGCGCCATGCCCACGCCCAGGCCGAAGCCGGGCGCCGCGAAGCGGCTCGCGCGACGGCGCATGACCGCCTCGCCGACCAGTTCGAGCAGCGAGGCGAAGGCGATCGCGGCGCCGGCCATCAGCGCCACGTCGGTCATCATGTCGTGGACGTGCTTGACCACCACCAGGGTGCCCGCGCAAAGCGCGAGCGGGCCGAGCACCTTGAGGTCCAGCCAGCGCGGCGCACCGCTGGCGATGCGCGCGGCGCGGGCGGTGAAGCCGAAGGCGAGCGCGGCGAACAGCGCGCTGGCCAGGCGTGCCGCGTCGTGCAGCGGCAGGTAGCGGCCGAACAGCCAGGCCAGCGTGGCGGCGGTCCAGTCGTAGAGCGGCGGCTTCTCCATGAAGGGCTGGCCGGCGTTGCTCGGCACCACCAGGTCGCCGGTGTCGAGCATGTGCTGGATGATGCCGAAGGTATAGGTCTCGTCCTGCTTCCACGGATCGTGGCCGACGATGCCGGGCAGCAGGTAGGCGCAGGCGATCGCGATGGCCAGCGCCCAGACGCGCCAGCCGGCCTGCGCGAACGCGGCGGGCCAGCCGGGCGCGTCCGCGGCGGTATTGGACCAGGGCAGCCTCAGGCCCGGCGCGGCGCGGCGGCCGGCGCCCGACGAACTGTCCTGGGGCTGGACGGCATGACGAATCGGGGCGCGCGCGGACGAGCGCGGGCCGCCGGGAGTGGAAGGTCCCTGCATCGAAAAACGTCTCAGAAGTCGGTTGTTCGACCGGCTGCCTGGCTCGGTCGATTGTCGTGCCGTGAGGAAGGCGGGATGGCGGTGCGAGCCGCGATGGTCGCTAGTAGACCATGTTTTTATTACGGCTTGTTACGAAAACTGTCGCCCGAATGTGCGATTTTTTCGCGCATGTGCTGTTTTGTGATTTGTACGTTTGCGCTGTCGTTTTCGCGACACAGGGCGAGGGTGGCCGCGGCCCGTGCGCCGGGCGGAATCGCCCGTCCGTCATGGAGCCGGGCGCGAGCGGCGAGGCGCGCCGGCGCCGATCCTGGCCGCGCCTGCGCTCACCGGCAAATCAAGCCCTCAACGTCCGCCGCCGACGTCGACCAGGGTACCCGTCACGTAGGACGCGGCATCGCCGAGCAGCCAGACGATCGCCTCGGCCACCTCGTCGGCGCGGCCCGGGCGGCCGATCGGCGTCTGCGCGCCCAGCCGTGCCGCGCGATCGGGCTGGCCGCCGCTGGCATGGATCTCGGTGTCGATCAGGCCGGGGCGCACGGCATTGACGCGCACGCCGTGCGGCGCGAGTTCCTTGGCCAGGCCCAGCGTGAGCGTGTCGACGGCGCCCTTGGAGCCGGCGTAGTCGACATATTCGTTGGGCGAGCCCAGCCGCGCGGCCAGCGAGGAGACATTGACGATCGCGCCGCCGCGGCCGCCGCGATCGGTCGGCAGGCGCCGCGCCGCCTCGCGCGCGCAGAGGTAGGCGCCCAGCACGTTGACCTCGAACATGCGCGTGAGGCGCGTCAGCGCCATCTCGGCGAGCGGCTGCGGCGCGGAGACGATGCCGGCGTTGTTGACCAGCGCGTCGAGCGGGCCGAGTTCGCGCTCGACATGATCGAACATGGCGATCACCTCGGCTTCGACGGCCACGTCGCCGCGCACGGTGGTGACGCGCGCGCCGCCGGCGCGCAACTCGTCGGCCAGCGCTTCGGCCGCCGCGGCGTCGCGCGCGTAGTTGATGCCGACGGCCCAGCCGCGCGCGGCGAGCAGGCGCGCGGTGGCGGCGCCGATACCGCGGCTCGCGCCGGTGACGAGGACGACCTTGCTGTTCGATGCGGACATGACGAAGCGACTCCCGGTGAATGAGGGCTGAGGGGGACGATGGCGGGGGCGAACGACGGGACGGCGCGCTGGCGCTGCATCACGCGAGGCCGCCAGGGGAAGACGATACCGGCCGGCGCGAGAGCGCGCCAGCCGGCATGGCGATGAAGCGAAGGGGAAACGCGAGGATGGCCGGGGCGGCTTGCGCGGCCGGAAGACTCAGGGCGCCTCGCCTACCGGCGTCCACTTGTCGCGCGTGGGCGGCTGGTAGCGGCGCAACTGGTCGAGCAGGCCTTCGGGGTTCGCGTCGATGCAGAGCGACTCCACGTAACTGCCCGCCATGAAACCTTCCTCGACGGTATGCCGCAGCATCGTGACGAGCGGGTCGTAGAAGCCCTCGACGTTGAGCAGGGCCACCGGCTTGCGGTGATACCCGAGCTGGGCCCAGGTATAGACCTCGAAGAACTCCTCGAGCGTGCCGGCGCCGCCGGGCATCGCGACGAAGGCATCGCTGAGGTCGGCCATCATCTTCTTGCGGTGATGCATGTCGGGCACCACGTGCAGCTCGGTCAGGCCGTGATGGCCGACTTCCTTGTCGACCAGCAGCTTGGGGATCACGCCGATCGCGCGGCCGCCGGCGGCCAGCACCGCGTCGGCGATGATGCCCATCAGGCCGACCCGGCCGCCGCCATAGACCAGCGTCAGGCCGGCCTGCGCCAGCGCCTGGCCGAAGGCGCGCGCGGCCTCGGCATAGACGCCGCGCGTGCCTGCCGAGGAGCCGCAGTAGACACAGACCGACTTCATGATTTCGCGTCCTTGGGCGCGCCGCGAGGCGGCAGGTAGTCGTGGAATTCGCGCTTGGGCAGCTTGCCGGAAACCAGATCGTCGAAGATCTGTCGCGAGCGGCCGCGCAGGTACGGCGCCATCACCGAGATCACGTGCATGCTGACCTGATGCAGCTCGTCGCGGATCGCGTCCTGGTCGTTGTACTTGCGCGGGTGCATCACGTACTGGTACGAGAGCCAGTAGGTGGAGATCACCGCCATGTTGGTGGCGATCACCTCGATCTCGGCCGGCGTGGCCACCAGCTCCTCGTCGGACACCAGCAGCTCGCACATCTCGCGCGCGAAGCGCACCTTGTGGCTGATGATCTGCTTGAAGTGGGTTTCCAGCGTGCGGTTGCGCGCCAGCAGGTCGTTCAGGTCGCGATACAGGAACCGGTAGGTCCACATGAAATCGGCCATGTACTGCAGGTAGGACCAGGTCTCGTCGATGGTCGGACGATGGTCCTCGGGGAAGCGCAGTCGCCGTTCGATCTGCTGCTCGAACTGGGCGAAGATGCTGTTGATGATGTCGTCCTTGTTGCGGAAATGGTAGTACAGGTTGCCTGGACTGATTTCCATTTCCTCGGCGATCGTGGTGGTGGTCACGTTCGGCTCGCCGATCTCGTTGAATAGCTTCAACGACAGCTCGAGGATCCGTTCACGCGTGCGGCGGGGAGGTTTCGCTTCCATGTGTCGTCCGGCCCTGAATGTGCCGGACTGGCGGGCGCTGCATGAGGATGCTGCGTATTCGTCCGGCTCGGGTTAGCTGTTTTTCGAGACTATCGGCCGATTATAAACGGTCGTTCGCTTTCTCGGCGCTTTTCGTCGCACGAGCGGAACAATGGGAAAAGCAGGCGCCGATCGTTGCCGTTGCGGCACGAATCGGCAAGGATCGGCGCGCGTCGATCGACGAATCAGTGGCCGAGCCAGCGCGACACCACCGGCCAGAGGATGAAGCCCCAGGTCGCCAGGCAGGCGCCGAGCGCGACCGTGACGGCCGCGCTGCCGAGGTCCTTGGCGCGTTTCGAGAGCTCGTGGCGCTCCAGCGAAATCCGGTCGATTGCCGCTTCCACGCTGGAGTTCAGCAGTTCGACGATCAGCACCAGCAGCACCGAGCCGATCAGCAGCGCATGCGAAACCGCGTCGACCGGCATGAACAGGCCGACCGGCACGAGGATCGCGGCGAGCGTCAATTCCTGGCGGAACGCGCTCTCCTCGCGGATCGCCACGCGAAAGCCGTTGACCGAATGCTTGAGCGCGTACCAGGCGCGCGTGAGCCCGCGATTGCCCTTGTAGGGGTTCGGCGGCAGCGGCGCGAGCGGGTCGTCGGTGCCGAGCGGCTCGTGATGCTCGTGCCCGTCGTGCGCATCGTGGGAATCGTTATCGGCATGCGGATCGCGCGCGAACGCGGCGGCGTTCAGCGCGGGACGGCGCAGCGGCGACGGGGACGGAGCGGGCGCTTTCGCGCGCATGGCAGGTTTCAAACGGCGGCGCCTTGAGGTTGGGAGCTGGCGGTGTTCGGCAGCGGCTTCAGGTGCGAGGCGAACTGCTCGGAGGCGGCGCGCCACGAGAAGCGCTCGGCCCATTCGCGCGCGGTGGCGCGATCGATCTTCAGCGCTTCCAGGCAGGCCTCGCGCAGGTCCTCGTTCATCGCGCCGGCGTGGCCGCCGCCGAGCACGTCGACCGGGCCCGTCACCGGGTAGGCCGCCACCGGCGTGCCGCAGGCGAGCGCCTCGAGCAGCACCAGGCCGAAGGTGTCGGTCTTGCTCGGGAACACGAACACGTCGGCCGCCGCGTAGACCTTGGCGAGCTCCGCCTGCGACAGCACGCCAAGATAATTCGCCTCAGGATAGCGTGATTTCAGCTCGGCCAGCGCGGGGCCTTCGCCCGCCACCCACTTCGAGCCGGGCAGGTCGAGCTTCAGGAAGGCCTCGACGTTCTTCTCGATCGCCACGCGCCCCACGTAGAGGAAGATCGGGCGCGCCGTGTTCAGCACCTTCGATTCCATCGGCTCGAAGATGTCGAGGTCGACGCCGCGGGTCCACAGCACCACGTTGTCGAAGCCGAAGGATTCCAGGTCCTGCTTGACCACCGGGGTGGGCGCCATCACCGCCAGCGAGGCGCCGTGGAACCAGCGCAGGAAGCGGTAGGTGCCCGACAGCGGGATGCCGAAGCGCGCCTGCACGTATTCGGGGAAGCGCGTGTGATAGGCGGTGGTGAAGGGCAGCTTGTGGGCGCGCGCGTAGCGGCGCGCGGCCATGCCGAGCGGGCCTTCGGTGGCGATGTGCAGCGCGTCGGGCGCGAACTCGTCGATGCGCGCGCGCAGCTTGCGGTACGGGAACAGCGACAGGCGGATCTCGGGATACGTCGGGCAGGGGATGGTGCGGAATTCCAGCGGCGTGAGCAGCTCGACGCGATGGCCGAGCGCGCTCAGCTCGCGCGAGGTGCTCTTCAGGGTACGCACGACGCCGTTGACTTGCGGCTCCCACGCATCGGTGACGATCATGATCTTCATGCAGGCATTCCTGTAGGGTGCGGGACGCGGGACAGCAGGGGGCTCACGCGGTGGCCTTCGCCTTGCGCGAGGTGGTGACGGGCGGCGATTGCATCACCGTCCAGTAGACGATCTTCAGCTCGCCCTCCATGGTCTCGACCAGCGCCGACAGGCTCTCCACCCAGTCGCCGTCGTTGCAGTACAGCACGCCGTCGATGTCGCGGATCTCGGCCTTGTGGATATGGCCGCACACCACGCCGTCGCAGCCGCGGCGCCTCGCCTCGTCGGTCATCACGTTCTCGAACGAGGAGATGAAGTTCACGGCGTTCTTGACCTGGTGCTTCAGGTACTGCGACAGCGACCAGTACTGGAAGCCGAGCCGGCTGCGGATCCGGTTGAACCAGCGGTTCAGCACCAGGATCAGCGTGTAGGCGGTGTCGCCCAGGTAGGCGAGCCACTTGGCATGCTGGATCACGCCGTCGAACAGGTCGCCGTGGACGATCCACAGGCGCTTGCCGCCCAGCGTGGTGTGGAAGGCCTCGCCGCGCACCTGGATGTCGCCGAAGGCGAGGTCGCAGAACTGGCGCGCCGCCTCGTCGTGGTTGCCGGGGATGTAGATCACCTGGGTGCCCTTGCGCGCCTTGCGCAGGATCTTCTGCACCACGTCGTTGTGCGCCTGCGGCCAGTACCAGCCCTTGCGCAACTGCCAGCCGTCGATGATGTCGCCGACCAGGTACAGGTACTCGGAATCGTTGTGGCGCAGGAAGTCGAGCAGGTAGGGCGCCTGGCAGCCGCTGGTGCCGAGATGGATGTCGGACAACCAGATGGTGCGGTAGCGATGCGCGGGTCCGTCGGATTCGTCGTGATGGCCGACGCTGGCGCTGGCCGGTGGCGGCAGGCTCGCGTCACCGCCGGCCGGGCCGGAAAGGAACGCCGAGGCTGCCGCACGGGCGCCGGCCGGGTCTTGGAAGAAGGTAGTCGCGGACGTTTTGAGGCCCATGCGTGACTCGCGCCGGTTGGGATAACCGGCATTGCGCCATGCGAGGATGACTGTGCCATGACAGTCACGGGACGTTCTTATTACGTTCTTTCGGCGCGGGAAACGATGGCGCCGACAGGCCCGCCGGGCATGGAGGAGGCGTGATCGCCCGAGCTTCGGCGAGCCTGATGCGCCGATGCGACAGTGGCGCCGCAGCGCCGCGCGACCGGCTGGAGAGCGATCAATGATCGGAGGATTGCGGCCGGCCGCGACGGTATTTCGGCCCGGCGAACCGGCGTGGCGGGAGGCCGGCGATTCAGCGCGGCTGCGCCACCACGCGCGTGCCGGCGAGGCGGTCGTGCGGGAACTGGCGGGCCGGATCGAGCCGCGCGGCGAGCGCCCACAGCACCACCCAGGCGGCCGTCACGGCAAGGGTGGCCGGCACCGGCAACTGCAGCAGCGGATGCAGGGCGAGCGGCGGCAGGAACCACAGCCAGCCGAGCAGGTAGCGCAGGATCGCGCGGGGTGCCGAGAGCGGGGCGCCGTCGGCGGCCACCAGCCTGAGGCGCCAGGTCTTCATCGGCAGCGTCTGGCCGCCGTGGGTCCAGAACCACACGAAGTAGGCGCCGACCACCAGGGCAATCCAGGCGGCGAGCAGGCGATGGTGGACCAGGCCGTTGCGCTGCTGGAACACCAGCGCGAAGGCCAGCGCGGCGAAGAACACGATGCCGAACAGCAGCACGCCTTCGTAGAGCAGGGCGGCCAGGCGGCGGCCCACGCCCGGGCGGGGGCCGGCCGGTTCGATGGGGGAGGTGGCCGGCGCGTGGCTCACGAGCCCTTGAAGATCGACGGCGCGTCGGCCGGCGAGACCGGCAGCGGCGCGGGCGGCTGGACCGTGCCGGAGGCGGCCGTGGT